>WOZN01000039.1 GCA_011620245.1 Acidovorax sp. | reverse complement strand
GTGCCCAGCGGCAACTTCGGCAACGTCTGCGCCGGCCATGTGGC
This sequence comes from Acidovorax sp., assembly GCA_011620245.1. Taxonomy (GTDB): domain Bacteria; phylum Pseudomonadota; class Gammaproteobacteria; order Burkholderiales; family Burkholderiaceae_C; genus Acidovorax. The sequence continues at coordinate 4,565 of WOZN01000039.1, read as the reverse complement.
GCGCATGATGGGCCTGCCCATCGCCCGGCTGGTGGTGGCCACCAACGAAAACGACGTGCTCGACGAGTTCTTCCGCACCGGCGTGTACCGCGTGCGCAGCAGCGCCGACACGCATGAAACATCGAGCCCCTCGATGGACATCAGCAAGGCCAGCAACTTCGAGCGCTTCGTGTTCGACCTGCTGGGCCGCGACGGCGCGCGCGTGAAGGCCCTGTTTGGCGACGCGCTGGCCAGGGACGGCTGCTTCGACCTGAGCGCCGACCCGCATTTTGCCGACGCCGCCGCCAAATACGGCTTTGAAAGCGGCAAGAGCACGCACGCCGACCGCCTGGCCACCATCCGCGACACCTGCAACCGCTTTGGCGTGATCATCGACCCCCACACCGCCGACGGCGTGAAGGTGGCGCGCGAGCACCGGGGCGACCCGGCGGTGCCGATGATCGTGTTGGAAACGGCCCTGCCCATCAAGTTTGCCGAGACGATTCAGGAGGCCCTGGGCCATGCGCCCGATCGCCCCGAAAAATTCGCCGGCATCGAGGCGTTACCAAAGCGCGTGCAGGTCATGCCGGCCGATGTGCAGCTGGTCAAGGCGTATATCGAAGGGCATTGCAAGTGAGCTGCGGGTGCCTCGGGTTTGAATGAAAAATGCCCCTGGCGCTTGTCTGGAAAGCGCAGGCAGCTATAAATTGCATAGCAATTCACAGGAGCATTGGATGAAGGTTGCAGGCTTTGCCGGTTTCTCCGGCAGCGGCAAGACCACGCTGGTCGAGCAGGTGATCCCCGAGCTGCGGCTGCGGGGGCTGCGGGTGTCGGTGGTCAAGCACGCGCACCACAGTTTCGACATCGACCACGCGGGCAAGGACACCTGGCGCCACCGCGAGGCCGGCGCCTTCGAGGTGGTGGCGGCATCGGACCGGCGCCTGGCGCTGATCCGCGAGTTCGAGCAGCCCGCCGAGCTCAGCGTGCACCAGCTGCTGGCCGAGCTGTACCAGGGGGTGGACTGGGTGCTGGTCGAAGGCTTCAAGGACAGCGATCTGCCCAAGATCGAGGTCTGGCGTGCCCCCGAGCCCGGCCAGTTGGCCCGGCCCGCGCGCTACCCCGACGACTGCTTCATCGTGGCCGTGGCCACCGACGCACCCCAGCATTTGCCCGTGCCCACGCAACTGCCCATGCTGGACCTGAACGCGCCCGCACAGGTGGTGGACTGGCTGCTGCAGCATGCCAGCCGCTTTGAATACCAATGGGACCTGCACGGAGACCTGTTGCCATGCGCCCCCCAATGAAGCCCCTCAAATCGCTCGATGAAGCGTTGGCCGAGCTGCTCGGTCATGCCACGCCACTGGAAGGCGCCGGCACGGTCAGCACCTTCGATGCCGACGGCCGCGTGCTGGCGCAGGACTGCACCTCGGTGCTGCATGTGCCGCCGCTGGACAACAGTTTCATGGATGGCTATGCCGTGCGCTGTGCCGATGTGGCGGCTGCGGGTGTTGAACTGCCCGTGTCGCAGCGCATTGCGGCCGGCAGCGCGGGCGAGCCCCTGCAGCCTGGCACGGCAGCACGCATCTTCACGGGCGCCCCCGTGCCTGCGGGCGCCGACGCCGTCCTGATGCAGGAAGACTGCGAGGTGCTGGAAGATGGCCGCGTGCGCATCCACGCCGTGCCCCGGCCGGGCCAGTGGATTCGCCGCGCCGGTGAAGACATCACGCGCGGCGCCGTGGTGCTGCAGGCCGGCACCCGCCTCACGCCGGCCGAGCTGGGCCTGGCCGCCAGCATCGGAATGCACCAGCTGCAGGTGGCGCGCCGACCGCGCGTGGCGCTGTTCTCCACCGGCGACGAGCTGGTCATGCCCGGCGATGTGCCGCCACAGCAGATGCGCCCCGGCGCCATCTACAACAGCAACCGTTTCTTTCTGCGCGCCATGCTGCTGCGCCTGGGTTGCGAGGTGGCCGACTTCGGCATCGTGCCCGACCGGCGCGACGCCACCATCGAGGCCCTGCGCGCGGCCAGCAGCGGGCACGACCTGATCCTGACCAGCGGTGGCGTCTCGGTGGGCGAGGAAGACCATATCAAGCCCGCCGTTCAGGCGCTGGGCACGCTCGATCTGTGGCAGATCGCCATGAAACCCGGCAAGCCCTTCGCCTACGGCCAGATTCCGCGCGAAAACGGCAGTGCGCATTTCATGGGCCTGCCGGGCAACCCGGTGTCGAGCTTTCTGACCTTTGCGCTCTTGGTGCGGCCCTTTGTGCTGCGGCTGCAGGGCGTGCGCGATGCGGCTCCTCAATCCATGGCTGTCCGCGCAGATTTCACCTGGCCCAAGGCCGACAGGCGCCGCGAATTTTTGCGCGTGCGGCACAACGCCATGGGCGGGCTGGACCTGTTTGGCCACCAGGGCTCGGGCGTGCTCACCTCTGTCGCCTGGGGCGACGGCGTGGTGGACAACCCGGCCGGCCAGACGATTGCCCCGGGTGACACCGTGCGGTTCATCGCGTTCTCGGAGTTGCTGTCATGAAGGTGTCTGTGCGCTATTTCGCCTCGATTCGTGAAGCCATAGGGCAGGGCAGCGAGGCCGTGGAAACGGCATCCACCACCCTGGGCGCGCTGCGCGACGAACTCATCGCCCGCGGCGGCGCCCATGCCGGCAGCCTGGCCCGTGGCAGGGCCGTGCGCATGGCGCTCAATCAGACCCTGAGCGACGAGTCGGCCTTGCTTTCCGAGGGTGCGGAAGTGGCTTTCTTTCCGCCAGTGACGGGTGGTTAGATCGTGAACACGTTCTTAGCAAATTGCCCCTGGGCAAGGAGTCCTGGAGCCGGCGCAAATCAGCCTAACATTCATGCTGCTGCGGCTCGCCGGCCGGTTGTTCTGGCTGCGGTGCCGGCAGCTCCGGGCATGGCCACGCCAGCAACTCCGCCAGCCGGGTGACGATCCAGGTCGCCTCGGGCACCGGCACACCCGATTCGGCCGTGCACAGCCCGGCATGGATGCGCCGCAGGATCTCGGCCTCGGACGGTGCCTGCACGTGGTACAGCGTCTGCGCATGCTCCACCAGGTGGCCCGCCAGGTCTTCGCACAGTTCGTAGCGGGTGCGCACGCTGTTCGGCTTTTCGGTGAGCCGCCCCCGGGCGTCGGTATAGACCGCCATGAACGAGGGCGGAACATGGATCTGGTTGTCATCGTCCATGGGCATCGCTCAGCCGGGGGTGAACAGCCGCTCGAATTGGGTCTGGTCAGCGGCCAGCTCGAACGTCACCAGTTGCCCCATCTTCATGTCCGACAGGCGGCAGGCCGCAAACAGGGTGTATTTGCCGGCCAGGTGCATGCGGGGCAGATCGATCAGCGCATAGGGGTGGGGAACAAACAGTTCATGCTCGAAGACCGCGTTGTGGTGCAGGTTGCGCGGGGACGGAAACAGCTTGTAGCTGGCGGTGGTGATGGTTTGCGTGGCCATGGGCGGTTTGGGGGTAGCGTGCAGGGGTTACAGTGCGGGCGAATGCTACAGACAATCCCTTTTCCCTTCAAAAAACCTTCCCATGGCACGAACCAGGAGTGAATGGCCCGCCAAGGTGCTGGCGCTGGTGCGCAGCGGCAACCTGGCGGCTGCCACGGCGCAGATCAAGGTGGCCCCCACCGTGGGCGATGTCACGCGCCTGCAGGGGCTTTTGGCCCAGTTGCCGCCATCGCCCGCGCTCCAGCAGCTGCAGCAGGTGGTGGAGGAAGAGCGTGCCCTGCTGGCCGCGCCGCGCCTGCACCGCTCGCCGTGAGCGCGCCCCATGAAATTCGTTAAGCCATGAGTTTGCCCCTTGTTTCCATCCAGAGCGAAGACTTCGACCTGTCGGCAGAGATTGCCGCCCTGCGCCGCGAAAACCCGGGCGTGGGCGCGGTGTGCAGTTTTGTGGGCACGGTGCGCGACCGGAACGAGGGGGACACGGTGGCATCGATGGAACTGGAGCATTACCCCGGCATGACCGAGAAATCCATCGAAGCCATGGTGGCTGAGGCCTTCCGGCGCTTCGACATCCTGGGCGCCCGCGTGATCCACCGCGTCGGGCTGCTGCAGCCGCTCGACCAGATCGTGCTGGTGGCCGTGACCAGCGCGCACCGGGGGCAGAGCTTTCAGGCCTGCGAGTTTCTGATGGACTACCTGAAGACCCAGGCGCCGTTCTGGAAGAAGGAGCAGACGCAGCAGGGCGCGCGCTGGGTGGATGCGCGGGTGAGCGACGACGCCGCGCTGGCGCGCTGGGGCATCGCGGTGCCGAACAATGGGCCATGAAAATATAGGTCAAATTGGCCTCTAGCGCTTATGTGGCAAGCGCTTATAGCTATCAAAAAAGAAGTATCCGGGAGCAAGGGGATCTGCGCTGCAGGTTGACGCAGGTCAACCTGTTCGGGCCCGGCCTGTCTTGAAATCAGGCACACTTTGCCTCAAGTGCACTGTAATTCGGAGGATATCAACCCATGCGTCTCGATAAATTCACCACCAAGTTCCAGGAAGTCCTGAGCGATGCCCAGAGCATTGCGCTGGGCAATGACAACGCCTACATCGAGCCCGTGCACATGCTTGTGGCCAT
>WOZN01000318.1 GCA_011620245.1 Acidovorax sp. | reverse complement strand
TGATCCAGCATCGTTTATCCTATTTTCAGTCCGCCGTTGTTTGGGGCAGTGCTCAGGCCACTGATGGAGCACATCGAGCAAGAGCACCCTGGAATAAGGGTATTCAGCCTGTCCAGCATCGATCATCCACAATATGGGCATCACATAGAAATTGGGCGTGAAGGGGCCTGCTGCAGACGTTCCCGCCGCTTGGGCGGACTTGTAGGTAAGGTTGCGCGATATTGGTGCAAATTGTTGCCCCGAATTGGTGCGAAAACTATGGTGAGCGCTCGTGAATGCAGGTGTTCATAGTTTTGGTGATGTTTGGTGTCGGGGATTCTTAGGCTTTGCCTTGAGTGCTCCGTCTCAGTGCAGGCAGCGCACTGGCTTGGCACGCAAACTGCTTTTTTTGTTTGGTATATTTTTTAACAAGCGCTTTACCCAGGAGAACCTGATGGCCAAGACCGTTGCAGACGTGATGAAGCTGGTGAAGGAAAACGAAGTCAAATTCGTGGATTTCCGCTTTACCGATACCCGCGGCAAGCAGCACCACACCACGGTGCCCGTCTCGCATTTCGACGAAGAAAAATTCATTTCGGGCCACGCCTTCGACGGTTCGTCGATTGCCGGATGGAAGGGCATCGAAGCCTCCGACATGCAACTGATTCCTGACCCGAATTCGGCCAACATCGATCCGTTTTTCGAAGAAACGACGCTGATCCTGACCTGCGACGTGATCGAGCCCAGCGATGGCAAGTCTTATGACCGCGACCCCCGTTCCGTGGCCAAGCGCGCAGAAGCCTACCTGAAGGCCTCTGGCCTGGGAGACGCGGCCTTCTTCGGCCCAGAACCCGAGTTCTTCATTTTTGATGGCGTGCGCTGGAGCACCGAGCCCAGCCACACTTTCTATGAAATCGAAGAATACGAAGCACCCTGGAACACGGGCGCCAAACTCGAAGGCGGCAACCGCGGTCATCGCCCCACCGTCAAGGGCGGCTATTTCCCTGTGCCTCCCGTTGACAGCACGCAAGACATGCGCGCTGAAATGTCGCTGATCCTCGAATCTCTGGGCATTCCTGTCGAAGTGTTCCACCACGAAGTGGCGGGTGCGGGCCAGAACGAAATCGGCACGCGTTTCAGCACCCTGGTCGAGCGTGCTGACTGGACCATACTGCAAAAGTATGTGATCCACAACGTGGCCAACGCCTACGGCAAGACCGCCACCTTCATGCCCAAGCCCTATCACGGCGACAACGGCTCGGGTATGCATGTCCACCAGTCGGTCTGGAAAGACGGCAAGAATCTGTTTGCCGGCGACGGCTACGCAGGCCTGTCGGATTTTGCGTTGTACTACATCGGCGGCATCATCAAGCATGCCCGCGCCCTGAACGCCATCACCAACCCTGGCACAAACAGCTACAAGCGCCTGGTGCCCCACTTCGAAGCCCCGGTGAAGCTGGCTTACTCGGCCAAGAACCGTTCTGCCTCGATCCGTATTCCTTACGTGGCCAACCCCAAGGGCCGTCGCGTGGAAGCCCGTTTCCCCGATCCACTGATGAACCCCTACCTGGGCTTTGCCGCCCTATTGATGGCGGGTCTGGACGGCGTGGAAAACAAGATCCATCCTGGCGAAGCGGCCACCAAGGATCTGTACCATTTGCCCCCCGAAGAAGACAAGCTGGTTCCCACCGTGTGCCACAGCCTCGACCAGGCGCTGGAGCATCTGGACAAGGACCGCGCCTTCCTGACCAAGGGTGGCGTGTTCTCCGAGAGCTTGATCGACGCCTACATCGAGCTGAAGATGAGCGAAGTCACGCGCTTTCGCATGGCCGTTCATCCGGTCGAATACGACATGTACTACTCGCTGTAATCGCTTGCCCGCAGGCCATTGCAACCAAGGCGGCGCAAGCCGCCTTTTTCTTGTGCGCCCAGCATGGGCGCACACCTGCGGGTGCAAGTCCCGCTGCGAGCTGGTCACAGTGAGCAAAGCGTAAGCGCAACTGCATGAGGGTGACCGAGTGTGGGATAGGCAAGCGTGGAGCGTAAATCGTGAGCCGATGGACAAATGCGGACCTGCATGCCGGATGGTGTGGCAGGGGTGCCTCCGATAATGGGGGCCCCCTATGCCGATGGGGCTGGGCGATGTGAGGAAGCCGGGGCAGGAACCGCGCACTCATCTGCTGCATCCAATAGCCCGCGGGGCTGCGGGTGGCGAGAATTGGCGATGCGTGGCGATTAGGGGATACTCAACGGCATCCCTGCATAGCATGTCCGAGGAAATGGAATGAGAAAAACGCTCACTACCCTGATAGTCGTCGCCGCCATGGTGCCCGCAGCCTGGGCGCAGGATCGAATCTTCCGCTGTGGCAATGAATACACCAACAACGCCACTCAGGCCAAGGAACGGGGCTGCAAGCTGGTCGAGGGCGGCAATGTGACGGTGGTGCAGGGCGCCCGGCCCAAGGCGTCGGGCGCTGTGGCGCCCGGTGCCGCCACAGCCTCGCCCGCCGGTGCTTCACGCGTAGAAAATAACGACCAGCGCGCACGCGATGCGGATGCCCGCGCCATTCTGGAGTCCGAGTTGCGCAAGGCCGAGGCGCGCCACGCCGAACTGCTCAAGGAATACAACAACGGCGCGCCCGAGCGCAATGCGCTGGACCTGCGCAATCCCCAGGTTTACATGGAGCGCACGGCAGAACTCAAGGCCAGTATTGCACGCAGCGAGAGCGACCTGGCCGGAATCCGGCGCGAACTGGCACGCCTGCCCCCCCCCGCCCCAGCGAAGTAAGCCAGGAGCCGCGCCCTGTGCCAGATCCTTCCGTCACCGACACGGGACGCTTCCATTCCCTGGACCTGATGTCCACCCTGGTGGCGGTGCTGCGGGCCGACGGGGCCGTGCAATTCGCCAATGCGGCCCTGGAGAACACGCTGGGCCTGTCGCGCCGCACATTGGAAGGCGTGGACTTCTCGACCTTTTTCACCGACCCCGCGCTGCTGCAGACCGCACTGGCGGGTGCGCGGGGGAAAGATTTTGCCGCGCTGCGCTATGAAGCCAGCCTCAAGCGGCATAATCAGGACCTGGTTCCTGTGCATGTCAACGTGGCCGATGCCGAGCAGGTTGGCGAAATCCTCGTGGAACTGTGGCCGCTGGAGCAGCAGGCCCGCCAAGACCGTGAAGAACGCTTGCTCGACCAAGCCCAGGCCAACAAGGAGTTGATCCGCAACCTGGCCCACGAGATCAAGAACCCGCTGGGCGGTATCCGCGGTGCCGCGCAACTGTTGGAGATGGAGCTGGAAAGCCGCGAGCTGACCGAATACACCCAGGTCATCATCCATGAGGCCGATCGCCTGCAGAGTCTGGTGGACCGGCTGCTGGCGCCGCACCGCCACCCGCACCTGGTGGGTGACGTCAACATCCACGAGGTGTGCGAGCGCGTGCGCTCGCTGGTGCTGGTTGAATATCCGCAGGGCCTCAGGGTGCAGCGCGACTACGACACATCCATTCCCGAGTTCCGTGGCGACCGCGCCCAGCTCATCCAGGCCGTGCTGAACATCGTGCAGAACGCGGCGCAGGCACTCACAGACCGCATTGCTGCGGGCGATGCAGTGATCACGCTGAGCACCCGCGTGGCCCGCCAGGTCACGTTTGGCCGCCAGCGCTATCGGCTGGCACTGGAATTGCATGTCATCGACAACGGACCGGGCGTACCCGATGCCATCAAAGAGCGGATTTTTTACCCGCTGGTGTCGGGTCGGGACGGCGGATCGGGGCTGGGGCTCACGTTGGCACAAACCTTCGTACAGCGTCACCATGGGTTGATCGAATGCGACAGCGTACCGGGTTGCACCGACTTCCGAATCCTGATCCCCTTGCCCTGAGGTCCCCGACACGCAACCACAGGGAAGGTCAAAAAGCATATGAAGCCGATCTGGATAGTAGATGACGACCCCTCGATCCGCTTCGTGCTGGAGAAGGCGCTGGCCCGCGAGAACCTGCCCACGCGCAGCTTCACCCACCCCCGTGAAGTGCTGGATGCGCTGGCCAGCATCACCCCCGGCGACCCTGCCAGGCAAGGCCCCCAGGTTCTGGTGAGCGACATTCGCATGCCCGGTGGCTCGGGCCTGCAGTTGCTGGAAAAGGTACGTGAGCTGCAACCCGGCCTGCCCGTCATCATCATGACGGCGTACTCCGACCTCGACAGCGCTGTTTCAGCCTTTCAGCGCGGTGCATTTGAATATCTGCCCAAGCCGTTCGACCTGCCCAAGGCGGTGGAGCTGATCCGCCGCGCGGTGGAGGAAAGCCAGCGCGAGGAAGTGACGGAAGAGCGCCAGGCCGAAACTCCCGAAATGCTGGGCCAGGCGCCCGCCATGCAGGACGTGTTCCGCGCCATCGGCCGGCTGAGCCAGAGCCAGGTCACCGTGCTCATCACGGGCGAATCGGGTTCAGGCAAGGAATTGGTGGCGCGTGCGCTGCACAAGCATTCACCCGTTGCCGAGGGGCCGTTTGTCGCCATCAATACTGCGGCCATACCGAAGGACCTGCTCGAATCCGAACTGTTTGGCCATGAGCGCGGCGCCTTCACCGGCGCGCAGACGCAGCGTCGCGGCCGCTTCGAGCAGGCCGAGGGCGGCACGCTGTTCCTCGA
>WOZN01000112.1 GCA_011620245.1 Acidovorax sp. | reverse complement strand
ATGGAGGCACTGAAAAAGCGGGGCCACCAGGTCAAGCGCGCGGGGGGCTGATGATGGACCCCACCCAGTTGCAGCGCCTGGTCACTGTGACCATGCCCTATGGCAAATACAAGGGCCGCGTGCTGGCCGACTTGCCCGGCAATTACCTCCACTGGTTTGCCCGCGAGGGTTTTCCGCGCAACGACCTGGGGCGTTTGCTGGCGCTCATGCACGAGATCGACCACAACGGTCTGTCGCAACTGCTCGAACCCCTGCGCGCCGCCGCCGGCCTGCCACCGCGTGCGCAGGATGTCTGAAACATTTTCTGAAGCGCTACCGCCGCCGGGGAGTCCATTGTCATGAGGACTTACGCAAACAAGAATGTCACAACGGTACCTGCCTTTGTGGCAGGCGGCTTGGCCGCGCCTGGGCCTGGGCCTGTTTTGCGTAAGTCAGGGTCATTTTCTTTGCCGTGAAGCCACGCACCATGAAACAACTGCTGTTCACCCGACATTCCTGGTTTGTCCTGCTGGGCGGCATGCTGATGGCCGCCTGTGCTGAGGCGGCAGACCCGGCCGCTTCGCCCATGCTGGTGCCTTCGGAGGATGGTGCCTCCATCATCGATCTGCGCGCCCGGCTGGTGTGGCCGCGCTGTGTGCAGGGGATGCAGTGGAACGGCAAGACCTGCACCGGCACCCCGCAGCGGCTGGATTATGCGCAAGCCATGGCGCTGGCCCATGCCCGCTGGAAGGCCGAAGGCCTGCGCTGGCGGCTGCCGCGTGTGCCTGAACTGAAGCGTCTGGTGGACAAAGCCGCTCTTCCTCCGGGGCCGAGCCCGGTACTTTTTCCTGGCACGCCGCACGACTGGCATTGGTCAGGTTCCGCCACCGTGCTGATGGGATCGGGCAATCAGTACAACTATGGCAATGCCATGAACGGCGGCGCCGGAGGGGAGGCTGGCAGCATGGCTTTCCGCCAGGGCTGGGCGGTGAACATGGAAACCGGAGAGAGCCGCGGTGACGTAGGCAAGGCCACCCGGCTGCTGGTGCGCCTGGTGCGGCCCTACGAACAAGGCCAGACGCCTGCCGAGGGCGGACGGTGACCGGGGTGGCGTACCAGGGCAGGGCGGGTCTTGCTGTCCTGGTGGGCGGTAAATTCTGAAATACCCATTAAATACGCCTGCAGCGCAGACAGGGTAAGCGCATTGCGCTATTAAATCAGGAGTTCATTGGCCGGTTGAGGATGAATGATCGTGATCGCCAAATACGGGTTGCGTGCCGAAATATCCGAAGAACAGATTGCGGGCAATGCCATGGGCAGTGACCTGCAGGTCTCTCGCCACCTCGGGTGTGAAAAGCCGGTCGGTCTGCTTACCCCACAGGCGTACCCACGCGGCAAAATGCGCGGGCGTTACGCCCTGCAGGGCCATGTGCTTGCCAAAGACGTTGCCGCGAAAACTCTTGCTGCCCAGCGCCACGGTGCTCCAGAAATCCACCATGCGTGCCAGATGGGGCTCCCACCGGTCGCGCAGGGCATCTTCGAACACCGGGCCCAGCAGGGCGTCGGCCCGAACGTCGGCATAGAAGCTGTGCACGAGTTCGGTCAGGCTTTCCACGCTGGGCGCGTGCGGCGCCGCCCGGGGGCTCAACTGCATGTGCAGCCCGATGAGCCGCAGCCACCAGCGGCGGCAGGTGCTGCCTCAAACTGTGGAAACAGCACGTTGTTTTCCAGATGGATGTGGTTGATCAGGTCATCGCCGAACTGGGCGATGCCCGCGTACAGCGCACGCCAGGTGTTGCATGCGCCTTCGGGGGGCGTGGCGTCATGGGTCAGGGCGTTCAGTTGGTCGAGGGCTGCGCCATGGTCCACATGCTCGGCCCGCATCATGCCGATGGGCTGGCCCACAAAAGGGTTGCCGCCCGACTTGAGCATGGGAAACAGAATGGTTTCTTCCTTTTGCATGTGCGAGAGCAGTTCTTGCTGGATTTTCTCGAGCAGGTCGCCCAGCCCGGCGGGCATGTCGGGGTTGGCGCGGTGGACGGCTTCCACGCGGTGCGCCATGCGAATCAACTCGGGCAACTGGGCGCGATGAACATCATGGTAGCGCGTGAGGATGTGGTCGACCAATGCGCCGGGCTCGCCAATCTCTGGCAGGGCATTGGGGCGCTGCAGGGCGGCCAGTTCGGACAGCACGGCATTCACGTCCAGACCTTTCTCGGCAGCGGCCGTCGCCAGGGGGACCTGTCCGCCGCAGCAGAAATCCAGTTTCAGGCGGCGGAATAGGGCAGTGGCGCCGGGCAGCTGTACCGCAATCTGGCCGATTTGCTGATCGGCACTCAGGGCAACTGTGGCGGGCGCGGTGGTTTCCAGACGGGTGTTCATGGTGTGGTCCTTTAAAGGTTCATTTGGTGTGAATATTTTATGGCATAAAATTCATGCTGGCTATCTCTTTTAACTGCGGCAATCGAATGCGTCTGACCCAATGGACCGACTACACGCTGCGCGTGCTGATGTATTGCGCGGCCAGCCAAGGGCGTGTGCAGCCCGTCACCATCACCGAGGTGGCACAGAGCCATGGCATCTCACGCAGCCACCTCACCAAGATTGTTCAGGAGCTGTCTGCCCAGGGCCTGCTGGAGACCACGCGCGGGCGGGGGGGCGGCATGCGCCTGATGAAGCCCGCTGCAGACATCAACATCGGCGCCGTGGTGCGTACCACCGAAACCGATTTCAATCTGGTCGAATGCTTTGACCCCGAGCACAACCAGTGCCGGCTCAACAGCCACTGTGACCTCAAAGGAGTGTTTGGTCAGGCCATGCAGGCCTTCCTCTCCGTGCTGGACAAGGTAACGCTGGCTGATTTGCTCACCCAGCCACACAGCCTGGTGGCGATGCCAAAGTCGCATCGCCTGACATCGGCAGAGCCTGTGCCCGGCTTGCCGGACGCGGCGGCATAGCGCCTGAGAGCGTTGCTGGCTGGGTGTGGGCGGGTGCGCCAGCCCGTGCCGATTCATCTGTCATCAGGGCCGCAAAACTTCCAGAATGCGGTCCAGCCCACCCTGGTTGATGGCAATCTTGGCCTGCGCGCGCACGGCGGGCTTGGCGTGGTAGGCCACGGACAGACCCGCTGCGGCCATCATGGGCAGGTCGTTGGCGCCATCGCCCACGGCAATGGCCTGCGCGGGCGAGATGCCCATGAGCGAGGCCAGTTCGAGCAGGGTGCGGCGCTTCTCGGCACCGTCGCAGATGTCGCCCCAGCACTGATCCACCATGCGGCCCGTGAGCAGGCCGTTGTCCACTTCGAGCATGTTGGCTCGGGCAAAGTCGATGCCCAGGCCCGCGCGCACGCGGTCGGCAAAGAAGGTGAAGCCGCCCGACACCAGCAGCGTGGTCAGGCCCGCGGCCTTGGCGGCGGTGATGAGTTCCCTGGCGCCAGGGTTGAAGCGCAGGCGCTCGGTGAACACCCGTTCCATCTGGCCGACGGTCACGCCCTTGAGCAAGGCCACGCGCTGGCGCAGGCTTTCCTTGAAGTCGGTGATCAGGCCCTGCATGGCGGCCTCGGTGATGGCCGCCACTTCGGCCTTGCGGCCGGCGGCATCGGCGATCTCATCCACACATTCGATGTTGATGAGCGTGGAGTCCATGTCGAAGGCGATGAGCTTGTAGCTCGACAGGGACAGCGGCGGCTGGATGCCCTGGACGACGAGGCCCGGGGCAAATTCGGTGGCGTGGGTCATGAAAGGCGGGGCTGTGCCATGGATGCGAAATGCGCAATGTTAGCCCGCTGGCCAAGGCGCCACGCTGCACCAGCGGCCCCGCAGGGCGCACCGATGGTCAGTGGGGGCGCGGTGGCCGGGCATTTTGCCCTGATTGCCCTGATTGCCCTGATTGCCCTGGTTGCCCTGGTGTGTGGGATGCGGCAGTTTCGTCCATCTTGCCCATAAACAGGCGAATGAAGAAGACCACCATGCACAGCATGAAAGCAATGCCGATGATGCTCATCAGGCCGTAATCGGTGGTAAAGAGGTCGGTCAGCAGTTTCATGAAACCCTCCTGAGTTGAATGGGTTCCCCACTATTGCGCCGGCGCTGGCCGATCGGGTTGATGTGTATCAATGGGCGGTGCACAGGGGCGCTGCCGCCTATTTCGGATGCCCAAGATAGAGCGGGTCGGACCAGGTGGCCAGCCATTGCGGCTTGAAGGCCACGAAGATGACCGTGAGCATGCCCGTGACAAATGCATCACCCCAGGCCATGAGCCAGCGCGCCACCAGCGAGAACTCATCGCCCACCCCGGGCAACTGGTGGCCACTCCATTGCGACAGGGCGCCTGCAGCAAAGAGACACAGCACCGTGCCCAAGAAGGCGCGTCCCAGCACATAGACGAAGAGATGGGCTCCAAGGAAGCGCCGCACCAGCGCCCCCAGAATCAGCGCCAGCGTGGCTGGCACCACGCCCTGCCAGGCGATGGCTCCCAGCGCTTCGGGCCAGCCCATGGCGGGTGATAGCAGGCAGGCGATCACGCCCACCACCGCCAGCACGGGAATGGCCAGGGGCCAGCCCAGCATCAGCACCACCATGCAGGCGCCCGACCACTGCAGTTGCAGCGGCATGGCGTGCAGCGTGGGCAGCGCCCACATCCACGGCAGCAGCACCA
>WOZN01000279.1 GCA_011620245.1 Acidovorax sp. | reverse complement strand
AAGCTCACGGCGCGGCGCGTGTCCATCACGTTGCGGCGGATGCGGCCGTTCAAGTCTTCCTGGCGGGCGATGGCGGCCAGCACTTCGCCGGCGCGGGCGTCGGTTACGTCCCCGGCCAGCACCTGCTTGCTCACCTTTTCCAGTTCGTCGTAAATGTTCTCCAGCGTGTCGGCCGAATATTCGGCGTCGGCGTCGTACAGCGCGAGCAGCACTTCCTTGGCATCCTCGATCAGGCCGGGCGCGCGGCGTGCGCGCATGCGCAGCAGGCGGAACACGGGCACGTCTTCGTCGTGGATCGAGAACAGCACGCCCTTGCTTTTCAGGTCGGGGTTGGTCAGGTTCAGGATGAAGGCCACGCGCACGGAGCGCGGCTGCTCGTTGTCGTCGACGAGAAAGTCGCTGCGGATGTGCAGGTCGCCGTTGTCTTCTTCGTAGAAGCGGGCGGATTCCTCGATGTCCTCGTCCATCGCGTCTTCGGGGATGGACAGGCCGTAATGCTGTTTGATCCAGCGTTTTTCCTCGACGGTGGGGGCTTCGAGGTCAACCCAGATGGGTTTGAAGCGGGTGAGTTCTTCCAGGGATTCGATTTCTTCCTGGAACAGCCGGCCATTGGCAAGCGAAAAGATATTGAGCATGGCTCACTCCCGTGATAGGTGGCATCTGCGGTGGGGTTTGGGGGTGCTTTCATCCCCACGGCAGGCCGGGGAGCTGAAAGCTACCAACTCGGGTAGGTTTCCACGGGGTTCTCTCCGTCAAAATTCAAGCTGCGGATTATGGCATTGCGTTGATGGCGTCCGTGTGACGCGAGCCGGCGGGAAAAGTGGGCTTTATGCCCGTGCGACGGCGGCCTGCACCAGCGCCAGCGCACGGCACAGATCGGCCCAGGCGGCGGCCTTGTTGCCCTGCGAGCGCAGCAAAAACGCGGGGTCGTAGGTGACGATGGCCGGGCAGCCTGCCAGCTGGTGCGGCCCGGCGCGCAGGCGGCCCAGGGGTTCGGTGCGCGCAAGGGCCGCCCGGGCCGCCACATGGCCCAGCACCAGCACCATGGCGGGGCGCAGTGTGGCCACCATTTCGCCCAATGCGGCGGCTATGTCGCCCGCGCTCGCCATGTCGCCCGCGCCCGCCAGGCCGCCCGCGCCCGCGGCGGTGCCTGCCTGGGGGCGTTCCAGTGCCGCCAGAAAAACGCGGGGGTGCTGGTGCAGCCGCATGGCCCGCAGCATGTTGTCCAGCAGGCGACCGGCTTCGCCCGCCAGGGGGGCTGTGGGCGAGAGGCTTTCGGCCACCACCAGCCAGCCGGCGCCCAGCCCGGCAGGTGTCTGCGCAGGATCGGCCGTGGGGTACAGCGCCTGCGCTGCATGCAGGATCAACGCCGGTGCCGCGCTGCCGCCCTGCGGCGCTGGCGGCGGGGCTGCCGGGGCGCCGCCTGCGGGGGCTGTGCGTTCCCGTGCGGTGCGCAGTGGGGGCCGGCGGGTGCTGGCATCTGCCGCAGCCACCGCCAGCGGGGGGGCTGCGGGCTCGGTCGCAGTCCGCTGGCCGCGGGCGGGCTCGGCCACGGGGTTGGCTGCCGGCGCGGGCGCTTCGGCGGGCGCCCAGACTGTCACCCCCATCTCTTGCAGCATGGCGCGCTGGCGCGCATCGAGGTGAAGGCTCATGACAGCGGGCTCATAACGGCAGGCAGATGGCGGCACATGGCGGCAGATGGCGGGCAGATGGCGGGCAGATGGCGGGCAGATGGCGGGCAGTGGGTCACAGGGGCTGGCTCATGACCACGGCGTCCTCGCGCTGGCCCCCGGGGGCCGGGTAGTAGCGCTTGCGTTCGCCCACGCGGCGAAAACCATGGGCCTGGTAAACATGCTGGGCGCGTTCATTGCTCACGCGCACCTCCAGCCACAGCCATTGGGCGCCCCGCCCGCGCGCCCACAGCGCCAGGGCATCGAGCAGCACGCGGGCCCAGCCCTGCCTCTGGTAGGCCGGGGCCACGGTGATGTTGAGCAGATGCACCTCGTCCACCCCCATCATGGCCACGAAGTAGCCCAGCAACTGGTCGCCCGCCATCAGCAGCTGGGCCTGGTAGCCCGCGGCCATGGCGTCGGTGAAATTGCCGCGCGTCCAGGGGTGGGAATAGGCGCTGCATTCCACGTCGAGCACGTCGTCCAGCCGCGCCAGCGTGAGCGGCTCAAAGCGCGCCTCGGGGGCGTTGGCAGCGGGCGAAGTGAAGGCGTTCATGCTGTGGTGGGTGCTTTTATGGCTTGTGCGGCTTGCGCGGCACGCAGGGCGGCCCGCTCGGCGGTGGTTTGCGCCACTTTATCGCGGATGTAGCGGGGCAGGGCTTCGCTGGCCCGCACGGCGCCGCCCGCTGCGAGCAGGGCGGGGGCCAGCCGCAGCAGGGCGGTGGCGGTGGGCAGCGCGCTGGTGTGCGGGGCTGCGGGGGCCAGGCGCCCGGCGTAGGCGGCGCGGGCGTTGCCCGCCAATGTCCAGCCCGCGGGCACCTGCACGGCCTCGGGGGCGCACAGGCCAAAGTCATCGTCGGTGCGCCAGTGGCCGGTGGCGCCGTCCGGTGCTGGCTGCCATTCGCAATGCGCCACGTACACCTCGTCCATGCGCGCGTCGAGCACCGCCACCACCCGGGTGCAGCCCTGCTGGTGGCGGGCTTCTTCGGCCACTGCGAGCAGGGTGTCCACCGGCAGCACCGGCATGCCCGCCCCGCCCCGCGCGCCAAAGGCCAGCCCTTGGGCCACCGCGCAGGCCGTGCGCAGGCCCGTGAACGAGCCCGGCCCGCGCCCGAACACGATGGCGTCCAGCGTGGCAAACGACAGCCCCGCCTGCGCCAGCAGCGCGTTGATGGCGGGAATCAGCGTGGCCGAGGCCTGCGCGCCACCCGGCCCGGTGTGTTGCCACACGGCATCTGCGGCCTGCACGGCGATGGAGAGGGTGTCGGTGCTGGTGTCGAAGGCAAGCAGGTTCATGGGGCTGGGCGGGTCTGGGTGCGGGGTGCGGGGTGCGGGGTGCGGGGTGCGGGGTGCAATTATCAGGCGCATGCCAATGCGATGCTGGATTGGCCGACATGCGCAATTCGCCCGGCGATAGACTTGGCCGATGATGTCTGTCCCTGTCGGCTGCCGCGCAGCCGTTCTGCTCTGGTGGTGGTTGGTGTGCCTGCTGACCGTGGGCGGTGCTGCCCAGGCGCAGGCGGTGGTGCCGCTGCCCGCCGAAGTGGAAGCGGCATTGGTGCGTGCCCGCCTGCCCCGGGAGGCCCTGTCGGTGCTGGTGGTGGATGCGCAGGGCGGCCGCCAGGCGCCGCGGCTGGCGCACCGCGCGCAGGTGGCCATGAACCCCGCCTCGGTCATGAAGCTGGTGACCACCTATGCGGCACTCGACCTGCTGGGCCCCGCCTATACCTGGAGCACGCCCGTGTATGTGGATGGCCAGGTGCAGGGCGGCAGCCTCAGGGGCAACGTTTATATCCAGGGCCAGGGCGATCCCAAGCTGGTGATGGAGCGCCTGTGGCTGCTGCTGCGCCGCCTGCAGGGCCTGGGCATCCAAGCCATCGTGGGCGACATCGTGCTGGACCGCAGCGCCTTCGATGTGCCCGGCCACGATGCAGCCCGCTTCGACGGCGAGCCGCTGCGCCCCTACAACGCGGCGCCCGATGCCCTGCTGCTGAACTACAACGCGGTGGCCATGACCTTCTTGCCCGATGCGGCCGCCGGGCTGGCGCGCATCCAGTACGACCCGCCGCTGGCTGGCGTGCAGCGCCAGGCCACGGTGCCGCTGGCCGCATCCGGCACCGAATGCGGCGACTGGCGCGCTGCCTTGCGGGCCGAGCTGTCGGACCCGGCGCGCGCCGCGTTCCAGGGTGTCTATCCGGCCAGCTGTGGCGAGCGCCTGTGGGCGGCGGCGTTCCCCGATGCCAAGAGCTTTGCGGCACGCGCCGTGGAGGGCATGTGGCGCGAACTGGGCGGCAAGCTCACGGGCTCGGTGCGCGATGGCACGGTGCCCGCGCGGCTCCAGCCGGCCTTCGCCGTCACATCGCCCGCCCTGGCCGAAGTGGTGCGCGACGTGAACAAATACAGCAACAACGTGATGGCGCAGCAGCTGTTTCTCACGCTGGCACTGCACAAGAACGGCGTGGCCACCTTCGATGGGGCCCGCGAGGCATTGCGCCAGTGGTGGCTTGCGCGCATCGGTGATGCCGAACTGCCCGTGCCCGACAACGGCGCCGGCCTGAGCCGCGAGGCACGCATCAGCGCCCAGGCCCTGGCGCGCATGCTGCAGCGGGCCTGGCAGTCGCCGGTGATGCCCGAGCTGGTGTCGTCCCTGCCGATTGCCGGCGTGGACGGCACGTTGCGGCGCAGCCAGAGCCGCGCAGGCGCTGCGCACCTCAAGACCGGCAGCCTGCGCGATGTGCTGGCTGTTGCGGGCTATGTGGATGCCGCCAGCGGCCGCCGCTATGTGCTGGTGGCCATCGTCAACCACCCGCAGGCGGGCGCCGCGCGGCCGCTGCTCGATGCACTGGTGGACTGGACCGCGCGCGATCAATAGCACCCAAGGCATAGCACCCAAGGCATAGCACCCAAGGCAATTCACACCATGCCCCTGCACGACCTCATCGGTTACCTGGCTGCGGCCCTGACCACCT
>WOZN01000160.1 GCA_011620245.1 Acidovorax sp. | reverse complement strand
CTTGCCTGGCACCCCGATCACGGCACCGGCAGGCGCATCCAACCGCCGTTTTTAGGTTGAATATGTCGCCTTGACGTGAAAGAACGGCTGAGGGACGGATCCCAGGGGGGATGGGCCTTGGAGCCCCTTAGACCGTGAACACGTTCTTAGCCTTTTTGCACCATCTTGATCACGCTGGAAAAATCCTCCCCTCCATGCCCCGCCATGCTGTGTGCGGCGTAGATGGCGCGGGCCAGGCCGCCCAGCGGGGTGCTGGACTTGGTGGCTATGGCGTTCTCCTGGGCCAGGCCCAAATCCTTGAGCATGAGGTCGGTGCCAAAGCCGCCGGCGTAGCCCTTGGAGGCGGGGGCGTTTTCATGCACGCCGGGGAAGGGGTTGTATTTTTCCAGCGCCCAGTTGCCGCCCGAGCTGCGGCGCATGATTTCGGACAGCACCTTGGGGTCGAGGCCGTTGGCCATGCCCAGGGCGATGGCCTCAGAGGTGCCGACCATCAGGATGCCCAAGAGCATGTTGTTGCAGATCTTGGCCGTCTGGCCGGCGCCTACGGCACCGGCGTGGAAGATGCTGGCGCCCATCTTTTCGAGCAGGGGGCGGGCGCGCTCCAGGGCTGCCGCTGCGCCGCCGACCATGAAGGTCAGCGTGCCCGCAATGGCGCCGCCGGTGCCGCCGGAGACGGGGGCGTCGATGAAGTCCACGCCTTGCGCCTGCGCGGCCTGGGCCACTTTTTGCGAGGTGGCGGCGGCGATGGTGGAGCTGTCGATCACCAGTGTGCCCTTGGCGATATGGGCCAGCAGGCCGCTTTGGCCGTTGCTGCCCAAAAACAGCGCTTCCACATGGTGGCTGGCGGGCAGCATGGTGATGATGGCCTCGGCGCCCTGCACGGCGGCGGTGGCGCTGGCAGCAATGGCCACGCCCTCGGCCGCCAGCTTGTCGCAGGCGGGTTTGGACAGGTCGAACGCCTGGACTTCGTGGCCGGCCTTGTGCAGGTTCAGGGCCATGGGGCCGCCCATGTTTCCGAGGCCAATGAATGCGATTTTCATGCGGTGTCTCCTTGTGGTGATGTGAGTGGTTGATCGGGTTTGGGTATCAATTTGCTTGATTGGCAACTTGTCTCAGATATTTCATCCCATCCGTTCGGGCTGAGCCCTTCGACCCTTCGACAGGCTCAGGACAGGCCAAGCTCAGGGCGAACGGGTTTTATCTGAGATATGTCGCTAATCAAGTCAATTTGATGGCTGCCAGCGCTTGCTGGGTAAGCGCTGGCAGCTATCAAAAAGCTAGCGGATGGCATCGGGTGCATCGCCTTCGAGCATGCGCCGCGCAATGATCACGCGCATGATTTCGTTCGTGCCTTCAAGAATCTGGTGCACGCGCGCATCGCGCAGCAGGCGCTCCAGCGGGTATTCGCGGATGTAGCCATAACCGCCGTGCAGTTGCAGCGCATCGTTGATGACGGTAAAGCCCGCATCGGTGGCAAAGCGCTTGGCCATGGCGCAGTAGGTGCTGGCATCGCGCGCACCGGCGTCGAGCTTGCTGGCGGCCAGGCGCACCATCTGGCGCGCGGCCACGAGCTCGGTGGCCATGTCGGCCAGCTTGAACTGCAGCGCCTGAAAACTCGCGATGGGCTTGCCGAACTGCTTGCGGTCCTGGATGTACTGCTGCGCGGCGTTCAGCGCGCCCTGGGCCGCGCCCACCGAGCAGGTGGCGATGTTGATGCGCCCGCCGTCCAGGCCCTTCATCGCGATCTTGAAGCCCTCGCCCTCGCGGCCCAGCAGGTGGTCGGCGGGGATGCGCACGTTGTCGAAGCTGATGGTGCGCGTGGGCTGGCTGTTCCAGCCCATTTTGTGTTCTTTCTTGCCGTAGGTGATGCCGGGTGCATCGGCCGGCACGGCAAAGGCGCTGATGCCGCCCGCGCCCGAGGCGGCATCGCCCGTGCGGGCCATGAGCACCAGCATGTCGGTGCTGCCCGCACCGCTGATGAAGGCCTTGCTCCCGTTGAGCAGGTATTCATGCCCCGCCAGTTCGGCGCGGGTCTTGAGCGAGGCGGCGTCCGAGCCCGCGCCGGGCTCGGTCAGGCAATAGGACGCGAGCTTTTCGCCCGTAGTGAGCAGCGGCCCCCAGTGGTTGCGCACGGCGGGGGTGGCCCAGGTGCCCAGCATCCAGGTGGCCATGTTGTGGATGGTGATGAAGGCGGTGGTGCTGGGGTCGATGGCGGCCATTTCCTCGAACACCAGCGTGGCGTCCAGGCGGGGCAGGGCCAGGCCGCCCGCGGCCTCGGGCGCGTACAGGCCGCAAAAGCCCAGTTCGCCCGCCTTGGCGATGGCCTCGCGCGGGAAGATGCCTTCCTCGTCCCATTGCGCCGCGTGGGGTGCGAACTCGGCTTGCGCAAAGTCGCGGGCCGTCTGGGCAAAGGCGCGTTGTTCTTCGGTGAGTTCAAAGTCCATGGTGTTCTGTCTCGTCGTCGGTTCTTGTTGTGGTTCTTGTTGTTCTGGGCGCCCGGTTCAGGGCTTGGCGGACGGATGGTCCAGCGTCAGCCAGCGCATCAGGCCCTTGCGGCGGGCCTCGGTCTCTGTGATCAGGCATTCGTGGTACAGGCGCGGCCATTCGGGTTCAGACTCGCTGGCGCGCGTGGCCTGCTTGCAGCGTGTGACGCGGACCCGCTGCCAGGCCGTGTGTTCCTGGCGCAGCAGGGGGCGTTCATGGGCCGACAGGGCGCGCATCACATCACCGTAGAGGATGGCGATCTCGGTATCCGCCGCCTGGAAGGCTTGCACGGCGCAGGCGTTGGTTTCTTCCACAGTGCCCCCGGGGTTGCAGGCGGCGCCAGCCTGCGCGTGGGCGCCGGCACCTATCAGCATCACGCACGAAGCAACGAAGACCATGGCCCATCCCCGCATCGTTGTCTTGAAAGTTTGCATGCCCCGCTTTTACCACCGAGCACAGCGATCGAAACTGGCGCGGCCAAAAGCGAGGTAGCCGCGCAAGGGCCGCCCCGCCGCGCTGGCTGCGTCCCCCTTCCGCATCGCGCAGCGATGCAGAGAAAGGGGGAAGCGGCGCAGCCGCTCAGGGGGTTACTTCAAACTAATCGTGGTGTTCACGCCCTGCGACGTGGTGCTGTCGTCGAACCAGCGGGCCGTGACCGTCTTGGTCTGCGTGTAGAACATGATGACCTGCTTGCCGTAGGGGCCCAGGTCACCCAACTTGGAGGCCCGCGAGCCCGTGAACGAGAACAGCGGCACCGGCACGGGGATTGGCACGTTGATGCCGACCTGGCCCACGTCGATCTCTTCCTGGAACTTGCGGGCCGCAGCGCCGCTTTGCGTGAAGATGGCCGTGCCGTTGCCGTTGGGGTTGGCGTTGACGAACTCGATGGCTTCGCCGATGTCGGCGGCTGCCACCAGGGCCAGCACGGGGCCGAAGATTTCCTGGTCGTAGATGGCCATGCCGGGCTTCACGTTCGAGAAGATCGTCGGGCCCACGAAGTTGCCTTTTTCATAGCCAGGCACAACGGGTTTGCGGCCATCCAGTTCCAGCGTGGCGCCGTCGGCAATGCCGCGCTCGATCAGGTCTTCCACACGGGCCAGGGCCGCGCGCGACACCACCGGGCCCACATCGGTGCCCTTTTCGGTGCCGCCGCTGACCTTGAGCGTCTTGGCCTTGGCCACCAGCTCGGGGATCCATTTTTGCGTTTCACCCACCAGCACGACCACCGGCAGCGCCATGCAACGCTGGCCGGCTGCGCCAAACGATGCACCTGCAATCGCGTTGAGCGTCTGCTCCTTGTTCGCATCGGGCAGGATGACGGCGTGGTTTTTGGCGCCCATCATGCATTGGGCACGCTTGCCGGCCAGGGTGGCGCGGTTGTACACATGGGTGCCCACGCGGGTACTGCCCACGAACGACACGGCCTTGATGTCCTTGTGGTCGCAGATGGCATTGACCGCGCGTTCACCACCGTGGATCACGTTCAGCACGCCGGGCGGAATGCCGGCCTCGAGCGCCAGCTCCACGAGGCGCATGGTCACCATCGGGTCTTGCTCGGAGGGCTTGAGCACGAAGGTGTTGCCCGTGGCGATGGCCATGGGGAACATCCACAGCGGAATCATGGCCGGGAAGTTGAACGGCGTGATGCCCGCGCACACACCGAGCGGCTGCAGCAGGGTGTAGGTGTCCACGCCACTGGCCACGTTGTTGGCCAGCTCACCGAGTTGCAGGTTGCCAATGCTGGCCGCATGCTCGACCACCTCCAGGCCACGGAACACATCGCCTTCGGCGTCGGGCAGGGTCTTGCCTTGCTCGGCCGTCAGGATGGCGGCCAGTTCGCCCATGTTTTCGCGAATCAGCTGCTGGTACTTGAGGAAGATGCGGGCGCGGGTGCCGATGGGCGTCTTCTTCCAGGTCTTGAAGGCTTCCTTGGCGGCGGCCACGGCAGCTTCGATTTCTTCGTCGGTGGCAAAGGGCACGCGGGCCAGCACCTCTTGCGTGGCGGGGTTGACCACGTCGCGCCACTCGGTGGTCTTGGATTCGACAAACTTGCCGCCGATCAGCAGCTTGACGGTGGGGGCCAGTGCGGCCACGTTGGTGGATGCGTTCATGCAGACATCTCCTCGGTGAAACAGGGCAAAAACCGAGCGATCGTAA
>WOZN01000014.1:1358-4653 GCA_011620245.1 Acidovorax sp. | reverse complement strand
ACGATGGCATTGCCATCGCTCGTGATGTAAATGGCAATCGGCCTGTCACCGGCGACTGCGGCGAAAGCGCGCAGACCGCCTTCCACCTTGAACTCCTGCATGACGGTCAGCCCCTGGCCTTCCAGCGCCTTCAGAACTGGTGGCTGGTCAGCAGATTCCGCCTGACTGCAGCCGGTGGCCAACATGAGGCTGGCAGCCAAAAGGAAAGAAATGCGCGAGCGCTGTGCAAACATGGTTACTCCTTATCTGTCTTGATCTGTCGGGATTGCGCGAAACGGCGCGACACCGTGTTTTTGAGGCTGGCCATCGAGAGTTCGCCCAAGTGGGTATCCACCAGGCGTCCGTGCTCATCGAAGAACAAGGTGGTGGGCAGGCCTCGCGATGCGACCGCCTGCATGGTTTGGGAGGCCGGGTCGAGCAGCACGTCCTTGAGCTGCAGACCTTGGCTTTCAAGAAAGGCGCGTGCCTGCTGGGCGCTCTCTCCTTGGTTGACCATGACGAAAGCGATATCGGGATACTGCGCTTGCGCCTGCTCGAACACCGGCATCTCGCGACGGCATGGTGGACACCATGAAGCCCAGAGGTTGAGCACGACCGGCCGCCCGGTATAGGAATTCAAGACGACAGGCTGTTCATCGAGCGTTGCGAGTGCCAGTGCCGGCAATGGCGGCGCCGAGCGCTGCAACAGATCGAGTACGCCCCCTGCGGCAAACCAGGTCAAGAGTCCGGCGGTGATGCCCACCAGCACAGGGCGGCGCAGCGCCCGGCTTGCACGGGTGCGCCACCAGATGACCCCCAACGCTGCCAGGACACCGATCCACCAAGAGAAGCCTTGATCGCCGATGGAAATCATGGACATCGGCGACTTTGCGTACTCTTCCCACCACAGGGCGATGAAACCGAGGCGCGCTGCCACGAATCCCCAGAACACAGCATCCAGAAGCATTCCACCGGCCGCCTTGTACGGAGCGTCGGGCAAGCGCCTGGCAACCCTGCGAGCCATTGCCCAGGACAGCAGTACGGCGGCGAAGACGGCAACGACCTGGACGGAGAATGGACCTATGCTGATCATCAGGAACCTGCCTTATCCAGGCGATCCAGGAAGGCGCGGGCATCAATCTCACCGACTGCGCGCAGATCCCGGCGCTCCGTGCCGTCCGGACCAACCAGAATAAGCGTGGGCGGCCCCATGACGCCCCAGCGCTTGAGCAGAGCCTGGTCGGTCGTGTCATTGCGCGTCACGTCTGGCCGCACCACCTGCATACGGGCCAGTCGGGCCGCGACAGCGGCGTCGTCGAATACATTGCGTTCGATCACATGGCAACTGACGCACCAGTCGGCGTAGAAGTCGATCAGGGTCCATTGACCGCGCAAAGCCGCCTGTGCCAAATGTGCATCCACATCCTCGACCGATTTCGCCTGTGCGTAAGCGACACCGGCCGCAGCAGGTGCTGTTGAAACCGATTCACCGCGCAGATGTGCCAACGGCTGCAACGCGGATTCGCCGCCAGACGCAGCGCCGACAAGCATCAGGACGGACCACAAGCCGGCAAAGACAGCACCGGACCGTAGCGTCCATGCCAGCCGATGCTTCGCTGCCACGGCCTGGCCCCAGGCGATCAGGCCAATCGCCACCGACAAGACCCAAGCTCCCCAGAGAACCAGGCTCACCGTGCCGGGCAGGAAGCGCGTCAGCATCATCACGGCCATGCCCACCATGACGTAGCCGAATGCCACGCGCACGCGGTCCATCCACGCGCCAGGACGCGGCAGGACCCGGGCACCAAACATGGCGATGGCCAGCAGGGGCAATCCCATGCCCAAACCCAGCGCGAACAACGCCATTGCGCCGTGGATCGCGCTGCCGGTCTGCCCGATGTACAGCAATGCGCCTGCCAATGGAGCGGTCATGCAAGGCCCGACCAGGAGCGCCGAGAGGAAGCCCAGCACAGCCGCGCCGGGGATGCTTCCGCCCGAACGATCTCTGCCGGCGGATTCGACGCGATTGATCAGGGCCGAAGGCAACTGCAACTCGAACAGGCCGAACAGTGAACTCGCCAGGACGAGGAACAAGGCTGCAAACGCCCCCAGCAACCAAGGCGATTGCAGTGTGGCCTGCAGGTTAGCGCCGGCCAAGCCTGCGGCCACACCCACCACCGCATAGGTGCCAGCCATCGCCAGGACATAGGACAGGGAGAGCAAGAAAGCCCGTCGCGGCTTGGCCTGGCTACCTACGACCATGGTGGAGACGATGGGAATCATCGGCAGCGAGCATGGCGTGAAGGCCAGCAGCAGCCCGAAGCCGAAAAACAGCAGCGTTCCCCAAACGGGACCCAGCGCTGCAAGTCGTTGCGCTGCCGCTTGATCCTCGGCCATCTCGGTAGCCCCGCCCGCACTGCCCGGATTGGCGGGCACCGCAGTCGGCCCCCCCTGTGCGGGGCCACCGCCGGCTGTGGATGCGCCTGCCGCCACTGCCGGCAGTGTCACATTCATGGTCTGCGGGGGATAGCAGATGCCTGCCTCCGCACACCCTTGCCAGTGGAGTGTCAGTGGACCGGGAGCAGTGGCGGGAAAGCGCAGATCAAGCGCATCACCCATATAGATTTCCGTGTCGCCAAAGAACTCATCGTGTTTGGCAGTTCCTGTCGGAAGGGTCAGGCTGACCTCATGGCCCTGCGCATCGATCAATTTGATGGCGTGGCGATAAACGTAGTAACCATCGGCGACATGCCCTGCAGCCGAGAACGAATCGCCTTGCTTATGCGCAGGCTCCAGCTTGAAGACTTCGGCAACGTCCAGAAATTGCCGTTCACTACTGCCCCAGGAGGGAAGAAGGCCCTCCGCCCACGCACTGCCGATCGCACAACAACACAGTAGAAAGACCGCAACTACGCGCCGATAAAAAACCATATCCGAATCCTCCAAGCAAAGCTGCCTGGATGATGCGCCCGCTCGATTAAGCGAAACTAAAGTGCCGCGAGGGCATATTTATTTGCTGACGCGGGACGGATTTCTGGCCTAACATGACCATTTGTTCGAGGCAAGGTGAAGCGGAAATGCGGGTGCTGCTGGTAGAGGACGACGAGCTGATTGGCAAGGGCATTGTGGCCGGTTTGCGCAAGCACGGCATCGCGGTCCAGCATGTCGGCACGGCACAAGACGCGGAAACCGTACACGCGGAAGAGACCTTCCATGCCCTGGTACTCGATCTCGGCCTACCTGACCGGGATGGCATGGAGTTGCTGGCCAGCATGCGAGCTGTCGAGCCTCAGTTGCCCGTCTTGATCCTCACGGC
>WOZN01000014.1:0-1258 GCA_011620245.1 Acidovorax sp. | reverse complement strand
CGCGCGGCGCTGGCTCCGAATTCGGCAGCCTCCGACTTCGCCGAGGCCGTGCGCGTCAGCGGCAAGGAGGGTATCGCCTGCGAAATCCGGTCCTTGCACGGAGAGATCCTGGCACGAACGACCACTGGACCTCATTCGGAATTCGAGTCATTGCCCGCAGGCTTTAGCACGCGGGATATTCTGGGGCGCCAGTGGAGAATCTACGTTCTTCGTGCCAATGGCTACCAGATCACCACAGCGGATCGCGTGGATCAGCGAAACATGCTGATCAACGAACTGCTGAGCGTGGCTGGCGTGCCATTTCTGATTGCCTTTCTTGGCGGCTTGGCTGCGCTTTGGATCGGCATCGGCCGGGGGCTGGCCCCACTGAAAGGCCTGTCGCAGCAGTTACGCGACAAACACGCGGACGATACATCCCCGATTGCCGTCAACCATTCGCCTTCGGAACTGCGTCCGGTTCTGGATGCAATGAATGGTCTTCTCAAACGCTTGGCACGGGCACTCTCCAGCCAGCGGGCATTTACCGATGCCGCGGCGCACGAACTGAGGACGCCGTTGACCGTGATCGATACCCACCTGCAGGTGGCCCGAATCAGTGAAGGCGACGAAGTGGCGTCTTCGCTTTCCAGTGCGGAGAAAGGGGTTAAGCGCCTGCGGCGCACGCTGGACCAGATGATGACACTGGCTCGTGCCGAGGCACCCGCCGACAAGGCAGATGGTTGCACCTCTGTGGTCGCTTCCGTCCGTGGCGTGCTGGAGCAATGGAAAGCTGAAGAAGGTGAGCGCTTGGTGCTCAACATCAGCGGCGAGGACATCGGAACTCCAGTGCCCAAGTCGATGCTGGAAACGGCGTTTCGCAATCTGGTTGATAACGCAATACGCTACTCGCCCAGAGATGCCGCGATCGAGGTCGGTGTGTTCTTGGATCAGGGCGCGCAGCGATGCTTGATTGCTGTGACAGACCGTGGCCCCGGACTCACTACCGAGCAGACATCCCAAATTGGTCAGCGTTTCTGGCGTGGTGATCAAGGTCGGAAGAGCAAGGATGGCGCGGGCCTGGGCATTTCGATTGTGCGGGCGATTGTGGAGCGCTTCGGCGGCACCCTTGAATTGAGGCCCAGAGAAGGCGGCGGCTTGGTCGCGGAGATTTCCCTGCCTGGATCAAATTGCTAATAGAAAGAGAAAGCGCGTTTTCTGGATAGCCACCACCATGCCAGCCTGAGCATCGCAGCCTACGGTTTCCTGATGGCCTGGCGAC
>WOZN01000267.1 GCA_011620245.1 Acidovorax sp. | reverse complement strand
TGCGCACCGGCTTCATGGCCGACCCCGAGGCTGTTGCCAGCAACCCCAAGCCCCTGCCAGCGCCCCTGCTGGGCAACAGCCAGCAGGCGCTGGCCGCCCACCCGGATGCGCAATGCATCATCGCCGTGGGCGACGCACAGGCCCGCCGCAGCATCGCAGCCCGGTTGCTGCTGCAGCACCCGGGGCTGCGCTTTGCCACCCTGGTGCATCCCCGCGCCTGGGTCGCAAACGGGGTCCGCGTAGGGCAGGGCAGCGTGGTCTTTGCAGGCACCCTCATCAATGTCGATGCCACCCTGGGCGCCCACAACAGCATCAACCTGGCTTGCACCATCAGCCACGACTGTGTGCTGGGCGACTGCGTGAGTCTTGGTCCCGGGGTGCATATGGCCGGAGCGGTCACGCTGGGCGAGGCGGTTGATGTCGGCACGGGTGCCTGCTTTCGCCCCCATGTCAGTGTTGGCGCCAACGCGGTCATCGGTGCCGGGGCCGCTGTGGTGCGGAACCTTCCTGCCAACTGCACGGCCGTGGGGGTGCCTGCACGCCTGCGGTCGGGTTCCACTGAAAGAGGCCAACAGCGATGAGATGCTTGCAATGCACATGATGACGATTGCCGCCGCCGAATCTGCCCGGCCTGAGCCCGAAAAACCTATCGCGAACAGCGCACACGCATTCCGATACCCAGGCCCCTTGGTGGTGGCGATGATGATCCTTGCCGTTTGTATCGGCATGGTGATGTGCGTCGTGCAGCCGGCACTGAATGCGCCAGACGAGGACTATCACTGGCAACGCGCCGTGCAAGTCTCGCATGGTCAATTATTGGCTGACCGGCATGGGGGGCAGGATTACGGCGGCCAGATAGACCTCGCTGCACTGGAATTCGCCCATTGGGCCAGCACGCATTTCCAAAGCGCATCCGCGTTCAGCCTCAGCCAGGCAAGGCAAGTCTCGGCAGCGCTTGAAAGCAGTCAGGGCATGGTCAGGGCATCGTTTCCAAGCAGCGCCACATTTTCACCGCTCGCGTACCTGCCCCAGGCCACTGGCATTGCTGCTGCGCGCCATTGGGGGGGCGGAGTCTTTGCGCAAATGATCGCCGGCCGAATGGCCAACCTGCTGGTGTATCTCGCGCTCATGGCCTCGGCGGTTTGGATGGCGCCCTGCGGGCAGCGCCTATTGGTGCTGCTTGCGCTGACGGCCCCCGCCCTGCATCTGGCTGCGTCAGTGAGCGCCGATCCGCTCAATTTTGCCTTGCCGGCCTTGCTCTTCGCCTGGTGCCTGAGGCTGCGCCTGGATGAAACAACCAGCCTGTCACGCCGCGGATGCCTGGGTTTGGGGCTTATGCTGATCGCATTGTCTTTGCTCAAGCCGATCTATCTGCTGCTGGGGGCAATGGCGTTGCTCGTGCCTGCGCGGCATTTTGGTGGCCAGCATGGGCGGCGCGTTTTTCTGATGGTGACAATAGGTGCGGGGCTGGCGCTTACGCTGGCTTGGAATGCTGCCTATCCATTCATGCCGGGGCGTTATTGGGGAACGGACGCCGTCCCGAAGACGGTATTGCTGAACATTTTTCACGCCCCTGTTGCCAGCCTGGCATATTTTTTCCACAGCCTGACCCATCAACTGCCCATCATGTGGCTGGACGGGTGGGGCCGGATGGGGGGTTATCCGCCGCCCTTCATGACCCATGCGTCAACGGCGCTGTCCTGGGCCGGATTGGCGACAATGCTCGCAATTGCCACAGCGGAAGGCCATCAGCCCCGGGATCTGCGTGCCTCTGCATTCATGGCGGCACTCGCCGCGCTGTTCACATGCATCATATTCCTGGCTTTCTGGCTCACCTTTTCCCCATCGAACGCTGCAGTCATTCAGGGGGTTCAAGGCCGCTACTTCCTGCTTGCTTTTTTATTGATCGGATGGGCCTTGGTTTGCGCTGCCCCCTTCGGAAACGCCCTTCAGCAGCTTCGTTCTCCATTGCTGATTCTGGGCCTCACGTTGCAGATGGTGTCTTTGCTGCAAGGGATTGAGAATTTTCGGTTTTACTGGGCCAATTGAGCCTTTTGGGTTGTATGAACAGCAAATTGCGCATTGCGGTGTTGATTCCCTGCTTCAACGAAGAAGTTGCCATCGGGACGGTCGTGCGTGATTTCCAGCGGGTCCTTCCGCAGGCCACGATCTACGTGTTCGACAACAACTCTCGTGACCGCACCGTTGCCATTGCGCGCAGCCTTGGCGCCGTGGTGCGCCATGTGCCGCTGCAAGGCAAGGGGAACGTCATGCGGCGCATGTTTGCCGACATCGAAGCCGACATCTACATCCTGGTCGATGGCGACGACACCTACCATGCCGAAAGCTGCCCGCAAATGATCGATGCACTGCTGGCCGAGGGGTTGGACATGGTCGTCGGCCGCCGCAAAAGCATCGAGGCAGAAAGCTACCGCATGGGGCACCGCCTTGGTAACCGGATGCTCACAGGTTTCGTGGCACGTCTGTTCGGGCGGCGCTTCACTGACATGCTGTCGGGCTAT
This sequence comes from Acidovorax sp., assembly GCA_011620245.1. Taxonomy (GTDB): domain Bacteria; phylum Pseudomonadota; class Gammaproteobacteria; order Burkholderiales; family Burkholderiaceae_C; genus Acidovorax. The sequence continues at coordinate 2,181 of WOZN01000267.1, read as the reverse complement.
AGGGTGTTTTCGCGCCGCTACGTGAAATCCTTCCCCGCCCTGGCGCGTGGCTTCGAGACCGAGACCGAGCTGACGGTGCATGCCCTTGAGTTGCGCATGCCGGTGACGGAAATCGATACCCCTTACAAGGCGCGCCCGGAAGGCTCCTTCAGCAAGCTCAATACCATTCGCGACGGCATGCGCATCTTGAACACCATCGTGCGTATGTTCCGGCTTGAGCGCCCATTGCTGTTTTTCAGCCTGATCAGCGCACTGCTCGCCCTGCTGGCCGTGGCGCTGGCCACGCCCCTGGCCCTCACCTACGCCGAAACGGGCCTGGTGCCACGGTTGCCAACGGCTTTGCTGGCCACAGGCCTGGGGATCCTGTCCAGCCTCTCTTTGACCTGCGGCCTCATCCTTGAAAACGTCACGCAAACCCGGCAAGAAGCACGCCGGCTGATTTATCTCGGCATTCCATGCAGCGGCGCATCCTGTCCGGGAGATGCGTCAGCCGGGAGCCAAGATTGATGGGCCGGCTGCTGCGTTTTGGGCTCGTGGGCGTTGTTGGCTTCATCGTGGATGCGGGGCTGCTGCAAATCATGGTCCAGTGGGGCGGGATCAGCCCCTTCTCGGCGCGACTGGGGTCGTTCATGGCGGCAGCCACCACCACCTGGTGGCTCAACCGCTGCTTCACGTTTCGTGCACGCAACCAGGCCAATGGAAAGGAGTGGATGCGTTACATCGCAGCGATGATGCTGGGCGGACTCTTTAATTACGGCGTATTTGCAGCCGTGTTGCTGTGGCTGCCGCTGGCCCTGCGCCAGCCATGGCTGGCGGTGGCCTGTGGTTCCCTGGCCGGGATGGCGGTCAACTTTTACACATCCAGCCGCTTCGTATTTGTGCGGTAAGCGGGAAGGGTCAGTGCCTGCATGGCGCTGCTTCCCGCCATCCTTCTGTCCACCGCCTTGGCGGCATTGCTACATTACACGGTTGAAAACTCGGGGGCCGACGCAGGGATGCGCGCTGGTTGCGCTCCAGAGTCCAGCCACCAGACTGCCGAACATGTTGACCCCTCAGGTTTTAAGCCCCACTCCCTTCCCCCAGCCCATCTACGTCACCCGCCCCATGCTGCCGCCGTTGGGCGAATACACGGAACTGCTGCAAGACGTATGGGCCAGCGGCTGGCTCGCCAATGGCGGCGACCAGCACCGGGCCCTCGAAGCCGAGCTTGCCCAGTGGCTCCAGGTGCCCCACCTCAGCCTGTTCAACAACGGCACCATCGCGCTCGTCGTAGCCTGCCAGGCGCTGCGTCTGACGGGCGAGGTCATCACCACCCCCTTCACGTTCCCTGCCACGCCGCATGTGCTCAGCTGGAACAACGTCACCCCGGTCTTTGCCGACATTGACCCGGAAACACTCTGCATCGACCCCGCCAGCGTAGAGCCCCTTGTAAACCGCCGCACCACCGGCATCCTGGGCGTGCATGTGTACGGCGTGCCCTGCAACGTGGACGCCCTGGGTGCCATTGCCCACCGCCACGGCCTGCGCGTGGTGTATGACGGCGCCCATGCCTTTGGCACACAAATCAATGGTCAGGCGATTGGAACCTTTGGCGACGCCACCATGTTCAGCTTCCACGCCACCAAACTGTTCCACACCGCCGAGGGCGGGGCGCTGGCCGTCAACGACCCCGACCTCAAGCAGCATATCGACCTGCTCAAAAACTTCGGCATCAAGAATGAAAACGAAATCGTCATGCCCGGCATCAACGGCAAGATGAGCGAGCTGCAGGCCGCCTTGGGCCGCGTGGTGTTGCGCTACGTGGATGGCGAACGCCAGCGCCGCGCCGCCATTCGCCAGGTGTACGAGCAGCGCCTTTCCGGCATCGCCGGCCTGCGCCTGCACGCCATGCCGGGCGGCGTCACCGACAGCCTGCAATACCTCGTGCTGCGCGTCAACGCCGGGCAGGCCGGTTGCAGCCGCGACACCCTGCACGAACGCCTCAAGCGCTACAACATCATCACGCGCAAATATTTCCACCCCCTGTGCAGCGACTACAGCTGCTACCGCCATCTGCCCAGCGCCAGCCCGCAGCACCTGCCCAACGCGTACCGGGTGGCGTCCGAGGTGCTGGTATTGCCCCTCTACGGTGCGCTCACGGCAGACGACGTGCACCGCATCTGCGATGCCATTCACTACAGC
>WOZN01000258.1 GCA_011620245.1 Acidovorax sp. | reverse complement strand
CACCTTGTGTCAAGCCGCGCAGCCCGACCAAGTCGTTATTCACGACGTACCTGACTGAAGTGGACCCCGTCATCGAAAGCGTCGTCTTAAATCCGTAGTCAGACATGGATTACTCTTTGGTTTAAAAAAACTGAAATGGGTTTTCGGGGCCACCCGTTTCACCGAATAAGCGATTGGTGGCATATTTCCAACAATGCGGCTAAGCATGCTGGAGTCCATGCAGAAAAGCGGGACACAGAAAGAAGAAGGCGCGCCCATTTCAAGGGCTCCCAAGCACATGCCCGTTGACCGTCATGCCATACAACGAGTCGTCGGTGTCGTGGTACTTTTTACGGGTCTCGGCAACCGAACCGGTAAAGCGCGGGTCTTGCGGGCGTTCATGGCTGTTCATGAAAACAGCGACGTCCCAGGCCTCCTGCTCACTCAGGGTCCCGCCCTTTCCCAGTGGCATGTTGGCCTGGATGAAGCCCGACGCATTGGCCAATTGATGCATGCCAGCGCCCCAGTTGTATGACTTGGGACCCCAAAGCGGCGGGAACACTTGCTTGTTGCCTGCGCGCTGGCCAAGGCCGTCTGCGCCATGGCACAGCGCGCAATTTTGTGCATAAATCTTTTCGCCCCGCGCGTAATCAGCGGGCTGCGCCGGTTTCTTGAGCTTGGGGTAGCCGCTACCCGGCACCGGCGTTCCGACCGGCGCGCCCTTGGCAAGCCAGAACGCATAGGTCTGCAGCGCCGTGATGACTGGATCATCGGCGGGCGGTGCCTTGCCGTTCATGCTGTATTGAAAGCAGCCCTGGATGCGCGAAGCCAGCGTATCCACCTGGCCGATCTTGCTGCGAAAGGCTGGATAGTGAATGAACGCCGCCCACAGCGGCGCGGAGTCCGCCTTTCTGCCTGCATCAAGGTGGCAGTTGGCACAACTGAGGTTGTTGCCTACGTAGCGGCTGGCGTACTGGCCGGTTTCCATGAAAACCTGCTCGCCCAGGCGGATGACCTTGCCATAGTCCCCGTCAGGCATGGTGCTTTCGGCAGGCGGGGTAAATGCCGTGCTGACGGTTTCAAGCTTCGCATTTGCACGAGCACTTGGTGCAGATGCGCCCGCGCTGACCGCAGCCGTGGCTGGAGGGACAGGCGCTTGGACAAGCGGCGCAGCGGCAGGGGCGACAAGTGGGTGCGAAAAACGCTCGAACCGCATATTTCCGCCAACCATCACGGCCACCAAAAGGGTGACCATGGTGACCATGGCGCCCACGAACCACAGCCATCTGTTCACCTGAAATTTAGAGGTCGAGGTCTGGGGATTCATGGACGACCTTTCGCTTTTGCAGGTTTTGCAATGACCGCGGGGCCTGAGGTGACTGTTGCCCCTGCTGCGGCAAGCTTTTCATAATAAGAAGCGACTGCGCTGACTTCAGCGTCCGACAGCTTCTTTGCAATGTTGGACATCAGCGCCAACGGTCCAGGCGGGCGATTGCCTGCTTTCCAGCCTTGCAGTTGCTGGGCGATGTAGGCCGCAGGCAGGCCCGCCAATGGCGGAAACTGGGCGCCAACGCCGCTGCCACCCGGACCATGGCACTGCGCGCAGGCTGGCACCTGGTCCGCCCAGCGGCCACGCGTCGCCAGCCATGCGCCTGGATTGGAGGGCAAGGGCTGCCCTGGATCAGACGCGACAAACGGCGCCGGCAACTGGCTGAAGTAGAGTGCCACCGCCTGGCGTTCGGAGGACGTGAGGTTTTGTGCAATCGGCTGCATGATGGGGTTTTTACGGCTACCGCCTGCAAACGCGCCAAGTTGCGCCAGCAGGTAAGCCTGGCCGGTGCCGGCCAGGCGCGGAAAACCGCCCATGCCTTGACCCTTTGCGCCGTGGCAACTGATACAGGCAGTCACGCCTCGCGAAGTACCTTGCGCAGCGATCTGCTGCCCTTGCTTTGCAGGCTGCGCCGTAGCGGTTGTGACAGCAACGCATAAAAGCCCGGCAACCGCAAGACCTCTTCTCATGACGCAGGAGTCGATGTTGCGCACATTGGAATGCAGCGAGATGGTTCAGGCGCGGACATAGCACCATCCTTCTCGCTGCATCAACGCCAGCGACAGTGCGGCGCCTCGGGGAAGCACGACCAGCAAAGACGGTGCGGCGCGACCCATCCGGCCAAGCGTGTTCGGGCAAACCAGCGTACGGGCATCCAGAATTGCATCGGGCGCTTCCAGCACAGCAGCGACAGCGTCGCCATTGACCACGATGCGGACATCTGCTGCGGGATCGTCTGCGGCGATGTTGTTTGCATTGCTGCGGGCCCTGGTCAATGCAGCCGCAGTGGGTGCATGAAGCACGATGCGAAGAGGTGAAGTGCCGGGTAACATCTTGCCCTTCCTAAAAACGTGCGCTGGCGTGTTCTTGCGTATTCACGGCCATCTGCTTGGCGGCATCTTTCAACGCGGACTGAAGCATTTCCTCAATGCTGGGATGATAGTAAGGCATCGCCAGCAAGCTCTCAACTGTGTCGCCTCGTTGCACCGCCCACGCCAATGCGTGAGCCAGATGCTCTCCCTTCACGGCGACAAGGCCCGCGCCAAGCAACACACCACTGTCAAGGTCCGCATACACGCGCACCAGATTGCCTTCTGCACCCAGAATCCGGGAGCGCCCGTTGTCTGCGCCCTGGGCCGTTCCGATCACGGTGCGTGACATGTCGAGCTGGTCATAAGCCATCCCCACGGCTGCAACGTCCGGGTTGCTGAACACGATCGAGATGGCCGCACGGCGGGGCTGGACGGTTTTCTCAAAACCATCATCAAGACAGCGTAACGCGCCGCGCGCGGCCATCACGCCTTCGTCGATGGCCTCATGCATCAAGGGTCGGTCCGGCGTGACATCTCCTGCCAGGAAAATCGCCGCCTCGCCTGCGGCGCGCAGACTCGCAGAGTCCACGACAGGCTGCCCATGGCTGTCCAGCGTGACGCCGGCCCTGGCAAGGTCGAGCTGGTCGACATTGGGCTGGCGGCCGAGCGCCGCGAGCACCAGGTCAACGGTAGCCGACGCTTCACCGCTGCGCATGCGCAGCGCATCACCGACGCGCTCTACCTCTACCGGACGGCCCAGCCAGGACGTCAGTTCCGGGCTGAAAAGCTCAAGCACCCGCGCCCGAACTTCAGGGTCGGTGATGCCTGCAGGCGTGGACTTCAGGTCGCCCGCCACCACGCGTACGCCGAGTCTGGCCAATGCCAGACCCATTTCCAGGCCGATAGCGCCAAGTCCCAGAATGCCGATGCTGCGCGGCAGCTTGTCGAGGTCGAACAAGGTATCCGTGGTCACGACCCGTGGGCCGAGATCGACCAGAAATTTAGGCAGGACGGGTCGTGATCCTGTGGCAATCACAAAAGCTTTTGCACGGATGCGCTGGCCATCGACGTCCAGCGTCTGGGCATCGAGAAACCGCGCTTCTCCCATGATCAGCCGATCTCCGGCTTGCGCCACGGTCTGCTCGGCGACTCCCTGGGCCAGGAGGTCACGCGTGGCGCGCGCGTGCTGCCACAGGTCATCTGGCGTCTGACTGGCAGAAGGAAGGCCGCCCGGGGCCAGCCGGGACAGCGTCGCCCATTGCTCACCGGCATGCAGGACCGCTTTTGATGGCATGCAGCCCACACGTGCGCAAGTGGTTCCCAAGGGACCTCGATCAATCAGCAGGATGGAGCGCCCGGCGCGTGAAATTTCGTGGAAGGCCGCCAAGCCTGCGGTGCCGGCACCGATGACTGCTATGTCGGTGGTGAGGATTGATTTCAACTGCGTTTTCTGCATGAGATTTGCTCCTGAAACTCAAAGCGGGTCAAAGGCCGCCGCAAGGGCGCCATTCGGTGCACCGGTGCGTGTGTGCACCTCGCCCTTGTCGTCGCGCCAGATCAACGCCGGTGTGGCGCGCAGCTGCAGGCTTTCCATCAGTTGCTCGTTGACATCGAGCTCTGCCTGCGCGGCAGCGGGAATCTTGCCAAGCGGCTTGATGCCATTGTCCTCCAGCGGCTTGGGCCGTCCAGTGGCCATCACCTTGGCGTTGGCCGCCGTGTTGGCTTGTTCGTGGACAGCCAATGCCGCTCCAGGATTCTTGCTGGTCAGCAGCGCCGCGGCCTTGCCGGCGCTGGTGGGCGTCAGTATTCCGACCATGATATGGCGCAGCTGTACCTTGCCCGCGTTGATCCAGGGCCGCGCGTCTGACCACAGCTTGTTGCAGTAGGGGCAATTCGGATCCGTCAGTACATAAACGATGCGCGGCGCTTTGCTGGAGCCATCCGCAATCCAGTGACTTTTCTCGACCTGGTCCCACACGGCGTCGGCCATGGGCTTGGTCACAGCTTTTTTCAGCGCCTCTTGGTTGACGTCATTGCCTCGATCATCCAGCAGTGTTCCGGCAATAAGGTGCTTGCCATCGGGGGTGGCGTACAACGCAATGGGTTGCTGGCCCCTGTAGCCGGCCCAGGCCGTCAGGCCACCGGCAGAGGGAAAGGCGCCCACCACCGTGACGCCTTTGGCTTCCAGCGCTTTGAGAACGGGCGGGCGGTCCTGGGCTGAAACCGGGCTCAGTGCGAGGCCGATCAGGAAGGTGGACACTGGCACAAGCGTGCGTGCCCGACGAAACGAGTATTGATTTGGATACATGAGTGTAAGCGGGTGGCGAAGTCATCTTGAGGCCGGTGGGAATTCTTAAGACCATCG
>WOZN01000108.1 GCA_011620245.1 Acidovorax sp. | reverse complement strand
TGGCTTTCGCGCCAGCCCGCCGATGCGATGCAGGCCCGGCGGACCCAGGCCGAGATGATCTTCCGGCGCGTGGGCATCACGTTTGCGGTCTATGGGGCCAAGGACGAAGGCGGCGCGGGCAGCGAGCGGCTCATCCCGTTCGACCTGATTCCCCGCATCATCCCAGGCCATGAGTGGGCGCAGATGCAGCGCGGCCTGGTGCAGCGGGTCACGGCGCTCAACCGCTTCATCCATGACGTCTACCACGGGCAGGACATCCTGCGTGCGGGCATTGTTCCGTCTGATCTGGTGCTGCACAACGCGCAATACCGCCCCGAGATGGCCGGCGTGCAGGTGCCGCGCAACATCTATGCACATATCGCCGGCATCGACATCGTGCGGGCCGCCGACGCCCAGGGCAATGGCGTGTATTACGTGCTGGAAGACAACCTGCGCGTGCCCTCGGGGGTTTCCTACATGCTGGAAAACCGCAAGATGATGATGCGGCTTTTCCCCGGGCTTTTCAGCGCGCATGCGGTGGCCCCCGTGGCGCATTACCCCGACCTGCTGCTCGAGACCCTGCGTGCCAGCGCCCCGGCCACGGTGGCCGAGCCCACGGTGGTGGTGCTCACGCCCGGCATGCACAACAGCGCCTATTTCGAACACGCCTTTCTCGCGCAGCAGATGGGGGTGGAGCTGGTGGAGGGGCAGGACCTGGTGGTCAAGGACCGGTTTGTGTACATGCGCACCACGCGCGGCCTGCGGCGTGTTCATGTGATCTATCGGCGGGTGGACGATGATTTTCTCGATCCACAGGTGTTTCGCCGCACGTCCACGCTGGGCTGCGCGGGCCTCATGGACGCCTACCGCGCGGGCAACGTGGGCATCTGCAATGCCGTGGGGACGGGTGTGGCCGATGACAAGTCGGTGTACCCGTATGTGCCCGAGATGATCCGCTTTTACCTGGGCGAAGAGCCGGTCCTGCAAAACGTGCCCACCTGGATGTGCCGCAAGCCGGACGACCTGCAGTATGTGCTGGCGCACCTGTCCGAGTTGGTGGTGAAGGAAGTGCATGGCGCCGGCGGCTACGGCATGCTCATCGGCCCGGCCTCCACGCGGGCAGAAATCGAAGAATTTCGCCGCGCCCTGCTGGCCAATCCGGCCGGCTACATTGCCCAGCCCACGCTCAGCCTGTCCACCTGCCCGACCTATGTGGACAGCGGGATCGCCCCGCGACACATCGATCTGCGCCCCTTCGTGCTCAGCGGCCGCGAGGTGCAGATGGTGGCCGGCGGCCTTACGCGCGTGGCCTTGCAGGAAGGCTCGCTGGTCGTCAACTCGTCGCAAGGCGGCGGCACCAAGGACACCTGGGTGCTGGGACAAGAAGGGAGTACAACATGCTGAGCCGCACTGCCGATCATCTGTTCTGGATGTCACGCTATACCGAGCGGGCGGAGAACACCGCCCGCATGCTCAACGTGAGCTACGAAACCTCGCTGCTGCCGCAGTCTGCCGCCGTGGCCCAGGAGGGCTGGCTGGGGCTGTTGTCGATCAGCGAACTGATTCCGGCCTACACCGAAAAGCACGGGGATGTCGCCCCAGCCAAGGTGCTCGAATTCATGGTGCGTGATGGCGACAATCCGTCCTCCATCTTTTCGTGCCTGCGGGCTGCGCGGGAGAACGCGCGGGCGGTGCGCGGTGCGCTGACCACCGAAGTCTGGGAAACGCAGAACCAGACCTGGCTGGAACTGGCCCGGCAACTCGAAGGGGCCGCCTTCGAGCGCGATCCAGCGCAGTTCTTTGAGTGGGTCAAGTACCGCTCGCACCTGTCACGCGGTGTCACGCTGGGCACGATGCTGCAGGACGAAGCCTTTCATTTCCTGCGGCTGGGCACGTTTCTGGAGCGCAGCGACAACACGGCGCGCCTGCTGGACGTGAAGTTTCACGCCGTGAACAACGATTTCTTCGGCCGCGCCAGCGAGCGCAACCAGGAGAACGACTTCTACCACTGGAGCGCCATTTTGCGCAGCGTTTCGGCGTTCGAGGTGTACCGCAAGGTTTACCGCGACGTGATCACCCCCGGGCGGGTGGCCGACCTGCTGATCCTGCGCCGCGACATGCCCCGCTCGCTGCATGCGAGCCTGCGCGAGGTGGCGGACAACCTGGCCGTGGTGGCCAACGAGCAGTCGGCCGAGACCCAGCGCTGCGCCGGGCGCTTGCTGGCGGAACTGCAATATGGACGCATCGACGAAATCCTGGCCACGGGCCTGCACGCCTATCTGACGCAGTTTCTGGACCGGGTGAACGACCTGGGCGGTGGGATCAGCCGCGACTTTCTGGTGGCTGTGGACGACTGACTTGTCCGGCTCTCTGCACCCTGTGTGAGCGCTTGCGGCAGCAGGCTTCAGTCGGAATCTTGCACGTTGCGCCGCTGGTCGCGCAGCATGAAAAGATAAAGGCTTTCGACCTTTTCACGCGCCCATGGTGTCTTGCGCAGGAACTTCAGGCTCGATGACACGCTGGGGTCGCTTTGAAAGCAGCGCACCGGGATGCGCTCGCCCAGCTCCTGCCAGCCAAAATAGTCGGCCAGGGCCACCACCATGGCTTCCAGTGTCACGCCATGCAGGGGGTTGCGGGGCTGTTTCGGGCGGGCATCTGGGGGCGCGGCAATGTGCGCGGCTGGCTTATCGGCGTCCGGGGTGGGGCGGGGCTCTTGGGCATTCATGGCCGCAAGCATACGGCGATTGCGGGGCTTGGCAGCGGCATGGGGTGGGGGCGCCGATAATCACCACCCGTCAGCACCCGCCTGTGCACTGGCGGTCACTCTGCATATCCCCATGTCCGCCCAGTCACCTCTTCGCGTCCTGTCCGTCATCCCGCCGATGACGCAGCTCAACACCCCCTACCCGTCCACCGCGTACCTCACGGGGTTTCTGCGCTCGCGCGGGTTCACGGCGGTGCAGGAAGACCTGGCACTGGCGCTGGTGCTGCAACTGCTGTCGCCGGCAGGTCTGCGCGCTGTGGCAGCCAGGGTCGAAGCGATGCCCGCCAAAAAGCACAGCCCCGCCATGCAGGCCTTTGCGGCGCAGCAGGGTCGCTACCTGGCCACCATTGCGCCTGCCATCGCCTTTTTGCAGGGGCGCGATTGCACCCTGGCGCACCGCATCGTGGGCCGCAATTTTTTGCCCGAGGGGCCGCGCTTTGCATCGCTCGATGTGTATGTTCATGACGAGGGCGGCGACCCGCTGGGCTGGGCCTTTGGCGCCCTGGGCCTGCACGACCGCGCCAAGCACCTGGCCACGCTGTACCTGAACGATTTGGCCGACGTATTGCGCGATGCGGTGGACCCGCGCTTTGAATTTGTGCGCTACGCCGAGTCGCTGGCGGGCAGCCAGCCCACCTTCGGGCCGCTGGCCCAGGCGCTGGCCGCCGCGCCCAATCTGGTGGATGACACGCTGCGCGACTTGACCCTGGCCGCAGTGCAGCGCCATGCACCCACCGTGGTGCTGCTGTCGGTGCCGTTTCCCGGCTCGGCCTATGCGGCCTTTCGCATCGCGCAGACCATCAAGGCGCAGCACCCGCATATCGTCACGGTGCTGGGCGGCGGTTTTGTCAACACCGAACTGCGCGAGCTGACCGAGCCGCGTGTGTTCGACTATTTCGACTATGTCACGCTGGACGCGGGCGAGCGCCCGCTGCTGGCGCTGCTGGAGCACCTGCAGGGCCAGCGCGGCCGCCAGCGGCTGGTGCGCACCTTCATGCGGGGCGACGATGGCGCCGTGCAATACATCAACATGATGGAGGCCGACATCGCCTTTGCCGAGGTGGGCACGCCCACCTGGGACGGCCTGCCGCTGGGCAGCTACCTGTCACTTTTGGACATGCTCAACCCCATGCACCGGCTGTGGAGCGACGGGCGCTGGAACAAGCTCACGGTGGCGCATGGCTGCTACTGGAAAAAATGCAGTTTTTGCGACGTGAGCCTGGACTACATCGGCCGCTACGAAGGCGCCAGCGCCACCGTGCTGGCCGACCGCATCGACGCCATCGTGCGCGAGACCGGGCAGACCGGGTTCCATTTTGTCGATGAAGCGGCGCCGCCCAAGGCCCTGAAGGCGCTCGCCAACGAGCTGATCGCGCGCAATGCCGGCATCTCGTGGTGGGGCAACATCCGCTTTGAAAAAACCTTCAGCCCCGAGCTGTGCAACCTGCTGGCCGACAGTGGCTGCATTGCCATCTCGGGCGGGCTGGAGGTGGCATCCGACCGGTTGCTGAATCTCATGAAAAAAGGCGTGTCGGTGGACCAGGTGGCGCGCGTGACGCGGGCCTTCACCGACGCGGGCATTCTGGTGCACGCCTACCTGATGTATGGCTTTCCCACGCAGACCGTGCAGGACACCGTGGATGCGCTTGAATACGTGCGCCAGCTGTTCGCCAATGGCTGCATCCAAAGCGGGTTTTTTCACCGCTTTGCCTGCACCGTGCATTCACCCGTGGGCCAGCACCCCGAAGATTACGGTGTGACCCTGCAGCCCCTGCCGCCCGTGAGCTTTGCCAAGAACGACATCGGCTTTCACGACCCCACCGGCGTCGACCATGACGCGCTGGGCGGCGCGCTCAAGAAAGCCATCTACAACTACATGCATGGCATCGGGCTCGAAGAAGACGTGCGCAGCTGGTTCCCCTTCAAGGTGCCCAAGACCACCGTGGCGCGCAACCGCATCGAGCGGGCGCTGCGCGAGC
>WOZN01000424.1 GCA_011620245.1 Acidovorax sp. | reverse complement strand
CCATGCGCCCAAAGGCGCGGTTTTATGTGCCGCATAGCGTCGAACACTACACTAGCCTTTGACGCAGATCAGCGGCGTCAGGCGGGCGACTTTATGCGCAAGCCCGGCCGCCTGGGCGGCATCCACCACCGCCGTTACGTCCTTGTAAGCCCCCGGTGCCTCTTCGGCAACGCCACGCGTGGACGGGCTGCGAATCAGAATGCCGCGCCCCGCCAACTCGTCTATCACCTGTCGGCCCTGCCAGATATTGGTGGCCGCGTGCCGGCTCATGGCCCGGCCAGCGCCATGGCAGGCCGACGCGAAGGCCAGCGCCTGCGAGGTGGCGGCGCCTGCCAGCACATAGGAGCCGGTGCCCATGGAGCCGCCAATCAGCACCGGCTGCCCGGCCGCACGCAGGGCCTCGGGCAGTCCAGGGTGACCGGGACCAAAAGCCCGGGTTGCGCCTTTGCGATGCACGTAAAGCTGGCGCAAGTGGCCGTTAACGCGGTGTTCTTCCAGCTTGCAGGTGTTGTGCGACACGTCGTACAGCAGGGGCATTTGCGCCGCCGGCAGCAGCCGGGCGAACACCTCGCGCACCAGGTGCGTCAGGATCTGCCGGTTGGCCAGTGCACAGTTGATGGCGGCGCGCATGGCACCCAGGTATTCCTGGCCGAGCTCCGAATGGATCGGCGCACAAGCCAGCTCGCGATCGGGCAGCGTCAAGCCATAGCCCGGCGCCGCTGCCACCATTCGGCTCAAGAAGTCGGTGCCGATCTGGTGTCCCAGCCCGCGCGAACCGCAGTGGATCATCACCACCACGTCGCCCAGCGCCAATCCGTAGCTTTGGGCAATGGCATCATCAAACACCTGCGTGACCTCCTGGACTTCGAGGTAGTGGTTGCCAGAGCCCAGCGTGCCCATCTCGTCGCGCTGGCGCCGCTTGGCTTGCTCGGACACCAGGGCCGGCTTGGCGTGCAGCATCTGCCCGTGTTCTTCGATGCGCGCCAAGTCAGCATCGAGCCCCCAGCCGCGCCCGACCGCCCATTTCGCACCGCCGGACAGCATCGCGTCCATCTGGGCGGCGCCCAGCCGGAGGGCACCGGTGCTGCCCACTCCGGCCGGTATCTGCGTGTACAGCGCATCCGCCAGCGCGTGCTGCACGGCCAGGATGTGCTCGCGCCGCAGCCCGGTCAGCAGGCAGCGCACGCCGCACGAGATATCAAACCCAACGCCCCCGGCGGAGACCACGCCGCCGGCATCGGCGTCGAAGGCCGCGACGCCGCCAATCGGAAAGCCGTAGCCCCAGTGCGCGTCCGGCATGACGTACGAAGCGCCCACAATGCCGGGTAGCGTGGCCACGTTCATGGCCTGCTCCAGTGCCTTGTCGTCCATGGCGCGCAGCAGGACGTCGCTGGCGTAGATCACCACGGGCACCCGCATGGCGCCGCTGGCAGGCAGTTCCCAGTGACAGGGGCCGCGTTCAATCAGGTTGTTTTGGTTCATCACACATCCACCACGGTTTGCGCCAGCCAGAGCCCGCTGTCCGTCTGCGCTACGCGCAGGGCGGTGAAGGTGGCGCCTTTGACCTCCACCGCCGGTTGATGCCGCTCGCGCGAGAGCAATTCACCCGCCGCTGTGGCGTGCAGGTGCGGCCCGTCGATGGCCACGTGAAACCGCGCAAACAGCATGCGACGCACCGCCATCTCAAGGATGAGCGCATTGAGCCAACTCACCAGCAGCAACTCATCGTCGGCCGCCTCGCAGTCGATCACCACAGTGTCATGCGCGGCCACGCGGCCGGGGTCGGTGATGACCGCTGTCAAAGCCAGCGCGGCCTGCTCGAATGCGCCGGCCTTGCTCGGGGCGAGGCCGCGCACGCCGATGTCGGCGCCATGTTCAAAATGTTCCCAGTGGCCGCTCATTTCTGGATCCGCCTGTCAACCTCTGCGGCCAGCTGCTTGAGCGGCGGCGCAACGGTCACGCAGTAAGGCGCTGCAGCCGGTGTCAATGCCCGCAAAGAGGCCGGCAGTCTGGCCATTTCGGCGCGGGCATGCTCGCGCAGCGTGTTGAGAACGGGCACATTGGCCAGCCGTCGCCCCTGCCGCATCACCGGCACCAGCAGCGCCTCACCCGGCGCAGCGTCGTCAACCGTCGTCAACCTGTCGCCCGCCATCAGACCATCAGCGCCATAGCTGCGGTACACCTGCTTGCGCCCGGGCCAGGTGGCTTTGCCTTCGGACTGCTTGCGCCGGGGCAGATCGGCGTATTCCTGCAGCTTGTAGGCGCAATCCAGATAGGGGCGATCTGCCGATGTGTTCATGCGGGTGCCGACGCCGAAACCGTTGATCGGTGCGCCGGCTGCAATCAATTCGGCCAGTTGGTATTCATCAAGGTTGCCGCTGGCAAAAATGCCGATGCCGGGCAGACCACCCTCGTCCAAGATACGCCGCACCTGCCGCGCGTGCGCCCCCAAGTCGCCACTGTCCAGGCGCACCGCCTGGATGGTGATGCCTTCAGCCGCCAATTTTTTCGCCAAAGGCAGCAAGCTGTGCGCGGCTGCTTCCGTGTCATAGGTGTCGATCAGCAGCGTGGATGTTGTGGGGTACGAGCGGGCGAAATGCTCGAAGGCAGCGACTTCGTCATCATGGGCCTGAACGAATGAATGGGCCATCGTGCCGTAAAGCGGGATTCCCCAACGCATGCCAGCCAGCACCGTCGACGTGCCGTCAAAGCCAGCCAGGTAGCTGGCCCGGGCCGAAAGCAAACCTGCCTCGGCACCATGGGCACGACGCAAGCCAAAGTCCACCAGCGATTTGTCCGGTGCTGCCAGGCGCACCCGAGCGGCCTTCGAAGCCACGAGGGTCTGAAATTGCAGCAGGTTGATGAGGCGCGTCTCCACCAGTTGTGCCTGGGGCAGGGGCGCAACCACACGCAAAATGGGCTCGTCTGCAAAGAAAATCGTCCCCTCTGGCATGGCCTGCACATCACCCGTGAAGCGCAGATCACGCAGTGAATCGACGAAGCTGCGATGAAAGCGACCGCACCCGGCCAGCCAATCCAGCTCTGAGGTAGTGAAACGCAGGTCCTCCAGAAAATCGAGTACCTGCTCCAGCCCCGCTGCCATCAGGAAGTTGCGCCCGGGCGGCAGCTTGCGCACGAAGAACTCAAAGACTGCGGTGTCATTCATGCCTTGGTCAAAGTAGGCCTGCAGCATCGTCAGCTCATAGAGATCGGTGAGCAGGACAGAGGTGCGCTCAGTCATGGTGATGGCATCCTGATATGGTTCAGGGTCACGGCCCTGGCACCCTGTTTCAACATGTCGACAATGGCGCGTTCACCATCACCGGGCCGAGCATCCACCGCGCGCACGGCGTCTTGCAGTAATAGCGTTTGATACCCGAGCTTCAAGGCATCACGCACCGTATGGAGCACGCAATAGTCGGTCGCCAGGCCGCCAATGAAGAGGCGACTGACCCCCGCTTCGCGCAACAAATGGTCGAGTTCGGTGCCCTCAAACCCGGAATAGGCATCACGCTGCGGGTCGGTCGCCTTGGAAATGACGATCACATCAACGGGCAGTTTGAGCCCTGACGCAAACTGGGCCCCCGCACTGCCTGCGACGCAATGCGGTGGCCACGGACCGCCCTGTGGCCGAAAGGAACAATGGTCGCTCGGGTGCCAGTCGCGCGTGGCCAGCACCGGTAATCCGGCCTGCTGGAACGCGGCCAGATAGCCGTTGAGCACAGGGATGATCTCATCGCCCCGGGGCACGGCCAGACTGCCGCCCGGAAGAAAATCAGATTGCAGGTCAACGATCAGCAGTGCATCGCCGGCATGCAATGACATGGGGAATGCATCAGCAGACATGGTGAAACGGGCTCCTTGTCGCGGGAGCCCTTCTTAGAACGTGTTCACGTTCTTAAGCCTGGACTTTGAGTTCGTTCACAATGCGGGAAATGCCCGGTGCGGACCAGGCCGCCGCCTGCACTGCATCGCGCTCGGCCAGCGATGCAACCGTACCCCGGAGCGTCGCCGTGTCCGCCTTCACGACGACCTCGATGTTCTTGGCTTGCTGCTCGGCGTAGCGTGTCAGGGCATCATGAATGCGCTGAGCCACATACTCGGAGCCCTCGCGCTCCCTCAACGTGATGGTGTTGCTCACGCCCACCACACCGGTCACCGGATGCACCACCAACTCGGCATTGTGGCGCTGGTACTGCCAGTCCACCTCGCCGCTCAAAGTGACCCAGCCTTTTTCCACCTTGACCTGAATGCGGTCTTGCGGGATAAGGGCGTGCCACTTGAAGGCCGTTTCTATGGCGGCTGCAATCTCTGCGTCACTGCGCTGATGGTGTGGCGCGAGCTTCACGTCGAGTTCCATGGCTATGGCCTTGACGCCCGCAACGCGCTGAACCGCTTTCTCTACTGACTGCTTCTCGCCAAAGGTATCGAGCTGACCCGTCAGCAAGACCACGCCGTCATTGACGGCCACACCGACCCTTGTAGCGTTGATGGATGGATC
Source organism: Acidovorax sp. (assembly GCA_011620245.1). GTDB lineage: Bacteria > Pseudomonadota > Gammaproteobacteria > Burkholderiales > Burkholderiaceae_C > Acidovorax. The sequence continues at coordinate 235 of WOZN01000424.1, read as the reverse complement.
CCATTCGAGCTCAGCGAGAACGTCATTTCGCAATTGTGTGTCTGTTTTCATGATGTGACCTTTCAGATTCAATGCGACCTGACCTGCTTTGGTGCCGTCAGGGCAGGTTCTTCACCCACTGTAACCCAGGCTTTGCGGCGGCGGTTTGAGATTTGCCAGCGTAGGCTGCTGTCAAGCACCAATCCCGCCAATCCCGCATGGATCAAACCATCGGCACTCGAGTGTAGTGTTTTAT
>WOZN01000193.1 GCA_011620245.1 Acidovorax sp. | reverse complement strand
GGAGGAGCAACGCTGCATGGCGCGCCGAGCGCGGTGCTGGCAGGTGCATAGCGCTTTCACCCACAAGGTGAACGCCATCGAAGCCGTCAGCGCTTGATTTCATGCAGCTTGGCAAGGGATGCAAAGCGGTCAACTGCCGTTTCCAGGGTTATTGCTTTGCGAGCCCTAAGGAATGGCGACGGTGCCGCAGCAGCCGGGCGGCAACTTCAGCCAGCGCTTTGCCGCAGCCTGCAGTGGCTCGATTGCCCCCGTGGTGAGCAGGCGAATGAAGGGGGTCGCTTCGGTGGCCGAATCCTCCGGGGCCAGCAGCGAATCCTTGTGCAGCAGGCGCCGCGTCTGCCGTGCCACGGCTTGCCCGGTTTCGATAAGCCGCACCTGCGGGCCGACCAGTGAGCGCAACTCGTCCGCCACAAACACATAGTGCGTACAGCCCAGTACCAGCGTGTCAATCTGGCCCGCTTCGGTGCCAAATGGGCCCATGGCGCTGATATAGCGTGCGCACAGTGCTCTTGTTTCTGTAGCGCAAGGATCGTTGGGAAGGGGCAGCGCCGCGCTGTGCTCGATGGCGCGGGCCAGGCCATCGCAGGGCTGGACCACGAATTGGGCCTGCCCCGCCAGCGAGGCCAGCAGCCTGGAGAATTTGTCGCTCGTCAGCGTGCCGCGCGTGCCGATGACGCCAATGCGTCCGGTCTTGCTCAGCGCTGCTGCCGGCTTGAGCGCGGGCTCCAGGCCCACTGCCGGCAGGTCGGGCTGGCTGCTGCGCACTTCATGGATGGCGGCGGCCGTGGCCGTGTTGCAGGCCACCACCAGCGCCTTGATCTGGTGCTGCTCGCGCAGGTAGCGCGTGATGGCGTGCGTGCGGGCGCATACAAAAGCGTCGCCACGCGCGTCGCCATAGGGCGCGTTGCCGCTGTCGGCGAGATAGACAAAGCGCTCGCAGGGTAACTCGGCCCGCAGCGCCTGCAGCACGCTCAAGCCCCCGATGCCACTGTCGAAAACGCCGATGGGTTGCGCAGCACGGTTCATGGTGTCAGGGCGGAAAAGAAAAATGGGGACATGGCGGCGGGCCACCCGCTGTGCGCGGATGAAACCTCTGCGCTAATGGCGTGCCGCCATGCCCCGCAGCATCAGGCTGCTGCGACTTCGATGCCCTTGAATTCGCCCGTGGCGATGCGCTTTTGCCACTCGGCAGGGCCGGTGATGTGGACGCTGGTGCCGCCGGAGTCCACCGCCACGGTCACGGGCATGTCCACCACGTCGAATTCGTAGATGGCTTCCATGCCCAGGTCTTCAAAGCCAACCACCTTGGCGGTCTTGATGGCCTTGCTGACCAGGTAGGCGGCGCCGCCCACGGCCATCAGGTACGCCGATTGGTGGTTTTTGATGGACTCGATGGCGACCGGGCCGCGCTCGGCCTTGCCGATCATGGCGATCAAGCCAGTCTGTTCCAGCATCATGTCGGTGAACTTGTCCATGCGCGTGGCGGTGGTCGGGCCAGCGGGGCCTACGACCTCGTCGCGCACGGGATCGACCGGGCCCACGTAATAGATCACGCGGTTGGTGAAGTCCACGGGCAGTTTCTCGCCCTTGGCCAGCATGTCCTGGATGCGCTTGTGTGCGGCATCGCGGCCCGTGAGTATCTTGCCATTGAGCAGCAGGGTGTCGCCGGGCTTCCAGCTGGCCACTTCTTCCTTGGTGAGCGTGTCGAGGTTGACCTTCTTGCTCTTGTTGTAGTCGGGTGTCCAGTTGACGTTGGGCCACAGGTCCAGGCTGGGGGGCGTGAGGTACACGGGGCCCGAGCCGTCCATCACAAAATGCGCGTGGCGCGTGGCGGCGCAGTTGGGGATCATGGCAATGGGCTTGCTGGCCGCGTGCGTGGGGTACATCTTGATCTTGACGTCGAGCACCGTGGTCAGGCCGCCCAGGCCCTGGGCGCCAATGCCCAGGGCGTTGACCTTTTCAAACAGCTCCAGCCGCAGCGCTTCGACCTTGTCGAGGGCCGGACCGCCGCTCTTGGCCTTTTCGGCCTTGGCCTGCAGTTCGTACATGTCAAGGTCGTCCATCAGGCTTTCCTTGGCCATGAGCACGGCCTTTTCTGCCGTGCCGCCGATGCCGATGCCCAGCATGCCGGGCGGGCACCAGCCGGCGCCCATGGTGGGCACGGTTTTCAGCACCCAGTCCACCACGCTGTCGCTGGGGTTGAGCATGTACATCTTGGACTTGTTCTCCGAGCCGCCGCCCTTGGCCGCCACGGTGATGTCCACGGTGTTGCCGGGCACGATCTCGGTGAAGATCACGGCGGGGGTGTTGTCCTTGGTGTTCTTGCGGTCGAACTGCGGGTCGGCCACCACGCTGGCGCGCAAGGTGTTGTCGGGGTGGTTGTAGCCACGGCGCACGCCTTCGTTGATGGCGTCGTCCAGGCTGCCGGTGAAGCCTTCCCAGCGCACGTCCATGCCCACCTTCAGGAAGACGTTGACGATGCCGGTGTCCTGGCAGATGGGGCGATGGCCCGTGGCGCTCATCTTGCTGTTGGTCAAAATTTGCGCAATGGCGTCCTTGGCGGCGGGGCTTTGCTCGCGCTCGTAGGCGCGGGCCAGATGGGCAATGTAGTCGGCGGGGTGGTAGTAGCTGATGTACTGCAGCGCGGCGGCGATGGACTCGATCAAGTCTGCTTGGCGAATGGAGGTCGTGGTCATGGCAGGTGGGGTCAGTGGGGTAAATCGCGAACCCCAAATTATCCCCCTGCGGGCTTGCGCGGGGCTGTCTGGGGTTGGTGGAAAATGGCGATGGGCCGTCGTTCCATCGCGCATTGGTGGCGCAGCACTGCGTTATGTGGGTATGCTGCGCCTGGTGTTCCGATCCCTTCATTCCATTCGCTCGCAGAGCGGCAAGGCAGAACCGTGATGACATCCCAACCTGACGCGACCGCCGTCCGCATCGAAAAAGACAGCTTCGGCCCCATCGACGTGCCCGCCCAGCGCCTGTGGGGCGCGCAAACCCAGCGGTCGCTGCAGCATTTTGATATCTCGGGCGAGCGCATGGCGCCGGAGCTGATTCGCGCCCTGGCCCAGGTCAAGCGCGCCAGCGCCTATGTGAACAACGCGCTGGAGCTGCTCGACACTGCCAAGACCACGGCCATCGTGGCAGCGGCCGACGAGGTGATAGCAGGCGGCCACCTGCAGGAGTTTCCGCTGGTGGTCTGGCAGACCGGCTCGGGCACCCAGACCAACATGAACATGAACGAGGTGCTGGCCAACCGTGCCAGCGAGCTATTGGGTGGCCCGCGTGGCGAGGGGCGCCTGGTGCACCCCAACGATGATGTGAACAAGAGCCAGTCGAGCAACGATGTCTTTCCCACAGCCATGCACCTGGCCGCCGTGGATGCGCTGATGCACCGGCTGCTGCCCGCCCTGCAGCAGCTGCGCACCACGCTGGCGGCCAAGGCGGCAGCCTTTGACGGCATCGTCAAGATCGGCCGCACCCATCTGCAGGACGCCACGCCGCTCACCCTGGGGCAGGAAATATCGGGTTGGGTGGCCCAGTTGCAGCATGGCGAGCAGCATGTGCGCGCCGCGCTGCCCCATTTGTGCGAGCTGGCGCTGGGCGGCACCGCCGTGGGAACCGGGCTCAATGCGCCCGCCGGCTATGCCGCGGCGGTGGCCCGCGAGCTGGCCGACCTGACGGGGCTGCCATTGATCACCGCGCCCAACAAGTTCGAGGCCCTGGCCAGCTGCGATGCGCTGGTGCATGCCCACGGCGCGCTGAAAACCCTGGCGGCCAGCCTGATGAAGATCGCCAACGACGTGCGCTGGCTGGCCAGCGGGCCGCGCTGCGGGCTGGGCGAAATCACGATTCCCGAGAACGAGCCGGGCTCGTCCATCATGCCGGGCAAGGTCAACCCCACGCAGTGCGAGGCGCTGACCATGCTGTGTGCCCAGGTGATGGGCAACGATGTGGCCATCAACATCGGCGGGGCTTCGGGCAACTTCGAGCTGAATGTGTTTCGCCCCTTGATCATCCACAATTTTTTGCAGAGCGTTCGCCTGCTGGCCGACGGCATGGCCAGTTTCGACCACCATTGCGCCCAGGGCATCGAGCCTCACCGTGCGCGCATGGCCGAGTTGGTGGCGCGTTCGCTGATGCTGGTGACGGCGCTGAATCCGCATATCGGCTACGACAAGGCCGCGCAGATTGCCAAGAAGGCGCATGCCGAAGGCAGCAGCCTGCGCGACGCGGCAATTGCCTCGGGCCATGTCACGGCCGAGCAGTTTGATGCGTGGGTGGTGCCGCAAGACATGGTGGGTCGATAGCCGACATCCACCAGTGCACGTCGCATCGCATGCCAGCGGCCCTATCGGATAGGATCATTTTGCTATATAAAAAATAGATTCAGGCCGATGTGAGCAGTGCGCTTGAATCCGCCATTAAAAACAAGGGCTCAATGCTTGTTCTGGCTGCTGTTGAGCAGTTTGTCGGTGTAGGCAATGGCCAATGCACTGGCTAGGAAGACCGCATGGATGATGGTCTGCCACATCAGCACCTTCACGTCGTAATTGGCGGCGTTGATGAAGGTCTTGAGCAGGTGGATGGAGCTGATGCCGATGATCGACAGGCCTAGTTTCACCTTCAGCACCGAGGCATTCACATGTCCCAGCCATTCGGGCTGGTCGGGGTGGTCGTCCAGACCCAGCCGGCTCACAAAGGTTTCATAGCCGCCCACGATCACCATGATGAGCAGGTTGGAGATCATCACCACGTCGAT
>WOZN01000008.1 GCA_011620245.1 Acidovorax sp. | reverse complement strand
AAGCAACCTGATGATTTCGCAAACCAATCGCCACTCGGTGGCCTTCAAGCTGTCGCTGACCACTTTATTGAGTCTGTTGGTGGTGTTGTTGTCCACTATGGGACTGGTCAGTGGCCTGCTCTGGAAAGACTTTGGCCTCATGTCGCGCGCCGAGGCGAGTCGATATGCAGCACAGGTGCGCACGCTGGTGCAGACCTTTGACGAAACCGCGCAGGATCAGGCCCGCCGTGACTTTGCCATCTTCAAGGCCAATTTCCCGGGCAAGTTCGAATTGGCCGAGGTGCCTGGTGTAGATGGCAAGCCTGAAGCCGTGCTTTCGTATGAGGGCGCAGCTGTCAACGGTGACTTCAACGTGGTGGACCGGTTTCTAAAAATCAGCGGGGGCGCCACGGCCACTGTCTTTGCGCGCACGGGGGATGATTTCATACGTGTGACCATCTCCGTCAAGAAGCAGGATGGTGAGCGTGCATACAAGACGCTGCTGGACCGCAAGCATCCGGCCTATGCGCTGATGAACGAGGGCAAGACCTACATCGGCCGCGCCAGCCTGTTTGGCCGCGAATACATGACCGTGTACGAGCCCATTCGTGAAGGCAATCGCACCATCGGCATATTGTTCATCGGCTCCGACATGGGCGCCATTCTGGGCAAGCTCGATACCGTGATGGCGGGGCAGAAGCTGTTCACTTCGGGTGCCGTGTATGCGGTCAACCTCTCGTCGGGCCCTGCGCGTGGCAGCGTCTTCGGGCTGTCCGGTGCCAGCAAATCACTGAAAGTGGATGAAAAGGACGATGAGGCCAAGGTCTGGCTGGCTTCATTGGCTGCCATTGAGCAGGCCGGCGATCTGGAGTCGGTGTGGTCACCGCGCCGCAGTGCAGAGGGCGACCACGCCACGCGCTACGTGGCCGTGGAGCGCTACAAGCCCTGGTCCTGGGCCATCGTTGCCGAAGCACCCTTGGCGGAAATGATGGGCGAGGCGCGCTATGTGCTCACCTGGCTCTGGCTGGGCGTGGCCGTGGCGCTAGCGTTGCTTGCCGTGGTGTTGGTGGCGGCCACGCGCCGGTTGGTGGGCGCGCCGGTGCAGCAGCTGAGCACTGCGCTTGGTTACCTGGCGCAGGGTGATCTCACACACGCGGTGTCGGTCCGCTCCCGCGACGAAATCGGCTCCCTGGCCCAGGCCATGGAAGGCTTTCGGGTACGTCTGGTGGAAAGCCTGGGCACGGTGCGTGCCAGTGCTGACAGCGTGTCGGCCGCGAGCACGGAAATCGCACAGGGCAATCAGGACTTGTCTGGCCGCACCGAAGGCCAGGCCAGCGCACTGGAGCAAACGGCGGCCAGCATGGAGCAGCTGGGTGCCACCATCCGACACAACGCCGACAGCGCCAGCCAGGCCAACCAACTGGCCGTAGGCGCCAGCCGCGTGGCAGCACAGGGCGGAGAGGTGGTGTCGCAGGTGGTTCGCACCATGCACGACATCAACACCAGCAGCCAGAAGATTGCGGACATCATTGGCGTGATCGACGGTATTGCATTTCAGACCAATATCCTGGCGCTCAACGCTGCAGTCGAGGCGGCCCGCGCGGGCGAGCAGGGCCGCGGTTTTTCGGTGGTGGCGGCCGAAGTACGTAGCCTTGCCCAGCGCACCGCCGCCGAAGCCAAGGCCATCAAGGAGCTGATCGGGGCCAGCAGCACCATGGTGCAGCAGGGCTCGGTGCTGGCCGATCAGGCGGGAAGCACCATGCAGGAAGTGGTCCGCTCGATCCAGCGTGTGGCCGATATGGTCTCCGAGATCAGTGCTGCCAGCAACGAACAGACTGCGGGCGTGGGCCAGGTGGGCGAGGCCGTCACGCAACTCGACCAGACCACGCAACAGAACGCCGCGCTGGTGGAAGAAATGGCGGCAGCCGCCAGCAGCCTGCGTGGGCAGGCGCAGCAGATGGTGACCGCGATTGCACAGTTCAATCTGGGCCATGCAGGCAGCGAGCTGGCGCCGAAGCCATCGCAAACTACGGCCCCTCGGCAGCCCGGCCAGAAACGGTTGAACGCCTGAGCAGAACACCCTTGCGGCGGCGGCTGTAAAGCCGCCTTAGGGGTGCCTATAATGCAAGGCTATGCGGGTGTAGTTCAATGGTAGAACGGCAGCTTCCCAAGCTTCATACGAGGGTTCGATTCCCTTCACCCGCTCCATTTATGACTTTCTTATCCAGTCATAAACAGTCAAAAACGCAATGAAATCAAGCGCTTTGGCTGGTTTAAGCCGTCAAATGCATTCATGTGCCGCCATCGCAGAGCAGCATATTTTGGGGGCAAACTGGGGTAGCAGAGCAAATTTGCTCCCATGCTTGAAGTTTTGTTCCCCCATGCTGATGGGAACACCTGCAAAGCCGCCACCTGCCTCGAAGGCGAATCGCGCCACGCTTTACCGACGCCGGCGGGCTCTATCCAGGAGGCTGTCGGACTTGGAAATCGTCGGCTGCAAATGGGCCGCAGCGGTCCATTTTCGCTATCGACGCTCCAGGTCCGACAGCCTCCTGGGTTCAAAAAAGCCCGGAGCGCATGGTTTGGGCGTTTTTGTTGACGGCAGGGTTACAGGGTTAAAATGAGAGCAAATTCACTGTATAAGAGCGAGAAAGGCAATCTGGTTATGACACCGCGAACTACATCGGAGATGTTGACCGGCCGCTGAGGCTGGCTGTTCGCGCCTGCACGAGATTGCCACATCCTTCAGAAAGCGCGGACCTGTTCCGCGCTTTTTTTGTTGTTTCGGGGCCTGGCGCGTGCCCGCACCCCTTGGCCCGCACCCCTTGCACTGATTGCTGATTAAAAAGAAAGAGTTACCCCATGATTCACATCACGCTTCCCGACGGCTCGCAGCGCGAATTTCCCGGTCCTGTCACGGTGGCCGAAGTGGCTGCATCCATTGGGTCGGGGCTGGCCAAGGCGGCGCTGGCTGGCAAGATTGACGGTAAGGTGGTGGACACCAGCTACCAGATCACGGCCGACAGCCCGCTGTCCATCATTACGGCCAAGGATGCGGATGGTCTGGAGGTGATTCGTCATTCCACGGCCCATTTGCTGGCCTACGCAGTCAAGGAGCTGTTTCCTGATGCGCAGGTCACGATTGGCCCGGTGATCGAGAACGGTTTCTACTACGACTTCGCCTACAAGCGCCCCTTCACGCCCGAAGACCTGGTGGCGATCGAAAAGCGCATGACCGAACTGGCCGCCAAGGACGAACCCGTGGTGCGCCGCGTGTTGCCGCGCGATGAAGCGGTGGCCTACTTCAAGGGCCTGGGCGAGCAGTACAAGGCTGAAATCATTGCCAGCATTCCCAGCAACGAAGACGTGAGCCTGTACCGCGAAGGCAATTTTGAAGACCTGTGCCGTGGCCCGCATGTGCCGAGCACGGGCAAGCTCAAGTTTTTCAAGCTCATGAAGGTGGCGGGTGCCTACTGGCGCGGCGACCATCGCAACGAGATGCTGCAGCGCATCTATGGCACGGCCTGGGCCACGAAGGACGAACTCCAGCAATACCTCTCCATGCTGGAAGAGGCCGAGAAGCGCGACCACCGCAAGCTGGGGCGCGAACTCGACTTGTTCCACATCGACGAGCATTCGCCTGGCATGGTGTTCTGGCACCCCAAGGGCTGGTCGGTGTGGCAGGAGGTGGAGCAGTACATGCGCCGCGTGTACCGCGATAACGGTTACCAGGAGGTCAAGGCCCCGCAGTTGCTCGACAAGACGCTGTGGGAAAAAACCGGCCACTGGGACAAGTATCGGGACAACATGTTCACCACCGAGAGCGAGAAGCGCGACTACGCCCTCAAGCCGATGAACTGCCCGGGCCATATCCTGATCTTCAAGCAGGGCATCAAGAGCTACCGCGATCTGCCGCTGCGCTATGGTGAATTCGGCCAGTGCCACCGCAACGAGCCCACGGGGGGCTTGCACGGCATCATGCGTGTGCGCGGCTTCACGCAGGACGATGGCCATATCTTCTGTACCGAAGAACATATCCTGCCCGAGTGCACGGCTTATACCGCGCTGCTGCAGAAGGTGTACAAAGACTTCGGTTTCGAAAACATCATCTACAAGGTGGCCACGCGGCCCGAGGCGCGCATCGGCTCTGATGAAAGTTGGGACAAGGCAGAGCACGCGCTGATGGAAAGCCTGCGTGCGTCGGGCTGTGAATTCGAAATTGCCCCGGGTGATGGCGCTTTCTATGGCCCCAAGATCGAGTACACGCTCAAGGATGCGATTGGCCGGCAGTGGCAGTGCGGCACCATGCAGGTCGATTTTTCCATGCCCGAGCGGCTGGATGCAGAATATGTCGGCGAAGATGGCGCCCGCCATCGTCCCGTGATGCTGCACCGCGCCATCGTGGGCAGCCTGGAGCGTTTCATCGGCATCCTGATTGAGCAGCATGCCGGCGCATTGCCCGTCTGGCTGGCGCCGGTGCAGGTTGCGGTGCTCAACATCACCGATGCGCAGGGTGATTACTGTCGTGAAATTGCCGCAAAACTGCAAAAATTGCTGCCCCATCAAGACCTTAGGGTGGCGCTCGATCTGCGCAACGAGAAGATCACGTATAAAATACGCGAGCATTCGTTGCAAAAGCTGCCTTACATACTCGTCGCTGGTGACAAGGAGAAGGCAGCAGGTGCCGTTGCAGTGCGCGCCCGGGGCAATCGAGACCTCGGTGTGATGTCCATTGAAGCGTTCGCAGAACTGATCGCCCAAGACATCGCTTCCAAAGTGTGATTTTG
>WOZN01000370.1 GCA_011620245.1 Acidovorax sp. | reverse complement strand
GGCCTCGTGGCTGATGCCTTCCATCAGGCAGCCGTCGCCCAGGAAAACATAGGTGTGGTGGTCCACGATGACGTGGCCTTCGCGGTTGAACTCGGCGGCCAGCAGCTTCTCGGCCAGCGCAAAGCCCACGGCATTGGTCACGCCCTGGCCCAGCGGGCCGGTGGTGGTTTCCACGCCAGGCGTCACGCCCACTTCGGGGTGGCCGGGGGTCTTGGAGCCGAACTGGCGGAAGTTCCTGAGCTCCTGCATGGGCAGGTCGTAGCCCGTCAGGTGCAGCAGCGCATACAGCAGCATCGAGCCGTGGCCATTGCTCAGCACGAAACGGTCGCGGTCAAACCAATGCGGATTGGTAGGGTTGTGCTTGAGGTGGCGGCCCCACAGCGCCACGGCCATGTCGGCCATGCCCATGGGGGCGCCGGGGTGGCCGGAATTGGCTTGTTGAACTGCGTCCATGGCCAACGCGCCGATTGCGTTGGCCATATGGTGGGATTGCTGGGTGTTGGCCATGAGGTGGGCGGCTCCGGGTGGGAGGTTCAAGGGAAACCCGGCATTTTACTGGTGCGGCCAGCAGGAGGGCTGACGGGCCCCGCGCATGCCGCCGGTTGGGTGCCGATGCACTACAGTGCAGGCCATGCAAGGACTGCATCTCACCGCCGATCTGCGTGGCTGCCGCTGCGCCCCCCAGCGCATGCTGGATGCCGCCGCCCTGGCCCTGGCCTGCACGCATGCCGTGCGCGCTGCGGGGCTGCAGGCGGTGGACCAGCTGTTCCACACCTTCCCGGCCACGGCGCAAGGCCCGGGCGGGGTGACTGCCACGGTGTTGCTGGCCGAGTCGCACCTGTGCGTGCACACCTGGCCCGAGCAGAACGCCGTCACGCTGGATGTGTATGTGTGCAATTTTGGCGCCGATCATTCGGCCAAGGCCCAGGCGCTGATGGATGCGCTGCTGGCCCTTTTCAACCCCGCCGAGGTGCAGCGCCATGCCCTGCTGCGCGGCGCCGTGGGACAAGCCACCGGGGCCGTGCGATGACGCAGCCCATCCTTGTGCAGGTGCCAGCGCAGGTGCCAGCGCTGGTGCTGGCGGCAGGCCGCGGCGAGCGCATGCGGCCCCTCACCGACACCACCCCGAAGCCCTTGCTGCAGGTGCAGGGCCGGCCCCTGCTGCAATGGCATTTGCAGGCGCTGGCCGATGCCGGTGTGTCGCGCGTGGTGATCAACACCGCCTGGCTGGGTGAGCAGATTTCAGCATATTTTTATAGTAAAAATGGCCTCCAGCCCTTACCTGATAAGCGCGGGCAGCTATCAATTTCATACTCCAATGAGGGTGTGGATTTTGGCGGCGCGCTGGAAACGGCGGGCGGCATTGCCCGCGCCCTGCCGCATCTGGGCCCCGTTTTCTGGCTGGTGGCGGGCGATGTGTTTGCGCCCGACTTCGTGTTCGACCGCGCTGCCGTGCAGGCTTTTGCGACCAGCGGCCATCTGGCCCACCTGTGGCTGGTGCCCAATCCGCCCCACAACCCGCGCGGCGACTTTGGTTTGTCGCCTGAAGGCATGGCGCTGAACCTGCCGGCAAACGACCCCGCGCCCCGCTACACCTACAGCACGATGGCCCTGCTGCGGGCCGAATTGTTCGGGCCGCCCTGGTGCTCCATTGCGCCGGGCAACCCACAGGGCGTCAAAGCCCCTCTGGCCCCATTGCTGCGCCGCGCGATGGACAATGGCCGGGTCAGCGCTGCGCTTTACACCGGCCGCTGGACCGATGTGGGCACGCCGCAAAGGCTGGCCGAACTGAACACCACTGACTCGAAGTTGCCATGAACATCACCGTGCCTGCCGCCGTCTACGCCCAGCGCCGCGCCCGACTGGCCGACCAGCTGGGCCGCGATGGCATTGCCATCATCCCCACCGCGCCCGAGCGCCAGCGCAACCGGGACAGCGATTTTCTTTTTCGCCACGACAGCTATTTCTATTACCTCACGGGCTTCACCGAACCCAATGCCTGCCTGGTGATCTCTGGCGACGGCCGCACCACCCTGTTTTGCCAGCCCAAGGACCTGGAGCGCGAAATCTGGGACGGCTACCGGCTGGGCCCGGCGGCGGCGCCTGCCGCCCTGGGCGTGGATGCCGCCCATGCCAGTGGCGACCTGGACACGCAACTGCCGCGCCTGCTGGAGAACCGTGTCTGCGTCTGGTACCCGTTCGCCATCCACAGCGGCCTGGCTGCCCGGGTGGAGGGGTGGCTCAATGCGGTGCGCGCCCGCGTGCGCTACGGCGCACTGTGCCCCGCAGAGCAAAACGACCTGTGCACGCTGCTCGATGAGATGCGCCTGGTCAAGGATGCGCACGAGCAGGCCATCATGCGCCGCGCCAGCCAGATCAGCGCGGGCGCGCATATCCGCGCCATGCAACGGTCGGCCCGCATGCTGCGTGCCGGCGAAGATATGCGCGAATACCACCTCGATGCCGAGCTGCTGCATGAATTTCGCCAGCATGGCTCGCAATACCCCGCCTACGGCTCCATCGTCGCGGCGGGGGCCAATGCCTGCGTGCTGCATTACCGCGCCGACACCGCGCCCGTGCGGGACGGCGAACTGGTGCTGATCGATGCCGGGTGTGAGCTTGACGGCTATGCCAGCGACATCACGCGCACCTTCCCGGCCAACGGCCGTTTCACTGGCCCGCAGCGTGCACTGTACGGGCTGGTGCTGGCCAGCCAGGAGGCCGCCGTGGCCGCCACGCGGGCGGGCGCGCGGTTCACCGATCCGCACGACGCCACCGTGGCCGTGCTGGCGCAGGGCATGCTGGACCTGGGCCTGCTCGACCGGAACAAGGCTGGCACGGCGCAGGACGTGATCGACCAGCGGGCCTATTTCCAGTTCTACATGCACCGCACCGGGCATTGGCTTGGCATGGACGTGCACGACTGCGGCAGCTACGTGGAGCCCGGTGAGGTGGGCCAGGTGAGCCAGCGCAAGGACCCGCTCTCGGGCGAGATGATCACCAACCGCCCCAGCCGCGTGCTGCGCCCGGGCATGGTGCTCACCATCGAGCCGGGCCTCTACGTGCGAGCCGCTGCAGGCGTGCCCGAGGCATTCCACAACATCGGCATCCGCATCGAGGACGACGCCATCATCACCGAGTCCGGCTGCGAACTGATCACGCGCGGTGTGCCGGTGAAGGCCGACGAGATCGAGGCCCTGATGCGCGCCTGAAGGTGTTTGTTCGCAATGGCGCCACCGGCAGCCGCTGGTTTCGCCGATGTAACCGCTTCCGTGCAAAAATGGAAACTCAATTACACACCCAGTGAAAGAGACCCCGCCATGACCACCCCCCGCGCCACCAAGATTGTTGCCACCCTGGGCCCAGCATCAAGCGACCCGGCGCTGCTGGAGGCCATGATCCGCGCTGGCGTCGACGTGGTGCGCCTGAACTTCAGTCATGGCAAGGCGCAAGACCATATCGACCGCGCCATGGCAGTGCGCGCTGCCGCGCAGCGGGCCGGGCGCGAGGTGGCGATCATGGCGGACCTGCAGGGCCCCAAGATCCGGGTCGGCAAATTTGCCGAAGGCAAGGTGCAGCTGGAGCAGGGCGCGCCGTTCGTGCTGGATGCCTCGCGCACCGAGCCGGGCGATATGGCTGGCGTGGGGCTCGATTACAAGGAACTGCCGCGCGACGTGAAGCCGGGTGATGTGCTGCTGCTCAACGACGGCCTGATCGTTCTCACGGTGGACGCGGTGCGCGGCGAGGCCGTGCACACCACGGTGAAGATCGGCGGCGAGCTGTCCAACAACAAGGGCATCAACAAGCAGGGGGGTGGCCTTACGGCGCCGGCGCTCACCGCCAAGGACATGGACGACATCCGCACGGCCATGGGTTTTCAGGCCGACTATGTGGCCGTGAGCTTTCCCAAGAATGCCACCGACATGGAGATGGCGCGCCAGCTGTGCAACGTGGCTGCGGCGGAATACCGCCACAAGCCGGGGCTGATCGCAAAAATAGAGCGCGCCGAGGCCATTCCGCACCTGGAGGCCATCCTGCGCGTGAGCGACGGCATCATGGTGGCGCGCGGTGACCTGGCGGTAGAGGTGGGCAATGCGGCGGTGCCAGCCTTGCAGAAAAAGATGATCCGCATGGCGCGGGCGCTCGACAAGGTGGTCATCACCGCCACGCAGATGATGGAAAGCATGATCACCAACCCTGTTCCCACCCGGGCCGAAGTGAGCGATGTGGCCAACGCCGTGCTCGACGGCACCGATGCCGTGATGCTCAGCGCCGAGACGGCGGCGGGCAAATACCCGCTGGAAACCGTGGAAGAGATGGCAAAAATCTGCGCCGCTGCCGAGGCCGCCGAGGACCACCAGCTCGATGCCGACTTCACCGGCCGCACCTTCAGCCGCATCGACCAGTCCATCGCCATGGGGGCGCTGTTCACGGCCCACCACCTGGAGGCCAAGGCCATCGTGGCCATGACCGACAGCGGCGCCACGGCCCTGTGGATGAGCCGCCACCGCAGCCATATCCCGATCTACGCAGTCACGCCCAAAGTGGCCACACAGCGCAAGCTGGCCATGTACCGCAATGTGCGGCCCTTGCTCATGGACACCAGCGCCGACCGCGACACGGCATTGGCGCAGGCCGAAGGCCACCTCAAGAGCCGCAACATTGTGCAAAGCGGTGATGTGTATGCCATCACCTGTGGCGAACCCATGGGCGCGCCCGGCGGCACCAACATGCTGAAGATCTGCCGCGCCAGTTGACAGCGGACAGCGCTCACCGCG
>WOZN01000141.1:1472-4788 GCA_011620245.1 Acidovorax sp. | reverse complement strand
GTCGAAGGGTCGAAGGGTCGAAGGGCTCAGCCCGAACGGTTGGAGTGGAAGGCATCTGAAACTTATGAAAAATCAGGCAAAAGCGGCTCTAGCGCTTATGTATCAAGCGGTACAAGCTATCAAAAAAGGAGTTTCAACCCATGAAACGCTGCAGCTGCGGCAGGCTGGCCCTGGCGGCGCGGCGGCCTTCTTCGATGGCCTCGCTGGCGCGGTGAAAGTCGAGCAGGCCCAGGCTGGCCAGCGCAGGCGCCACCACCACTTCGGGCGGATCACCGGCCATGCGGCTGCGGGTGATGCGCATCTGCATGATGGCGAGGCTGGTCATCACCACGTCCAGCACCGAAGGCACGCGCTGCGGCACTGCCACTGCGGGGCCGTCGGCACGCCAAGAGGTGAAGCGCTGCATCCAGCCAACGCTCTTGGGCGGCACGGGCTCGGGCTCTGACTCGGGCACCGCCTCGGCATCTGGCGCAGGCATCTGCACTACGGCCAGCGGCTGCATGTGGCGGTGCAGGATGTCGGAGTTCAGGTCCACGCCAATCACGATGTCCGCCCCCATGGCACGCGCCAGCGACGTAGGCACGGGGTTGACGATGCCGCCATCCACCAGCAGCCGCCCGTCCTCTCGCGCCACGGGCGTGAACAGGCCCGGCAGCGCAATCGAGGCGCGCACCGCATCGGCGATGGAGCCCTGGCGCAGCCACACTTCTGCGCCCGAATGCAGATCCGTGGCCACCGCGCCGAAGGGCATTGGCGAGGATTCGATGTTGAAGTCCGCGAAATTGCGGCGCCAGAAGGCGATCAGCTTCTCGCCCTTGAGCATGCCACCCGTGAGGTTGAAGTCCATGAAGCCGAACACATCGCGCATGCCCAGGCCCTGCACCCAGTCGGCAAAGCGGTCGAGCTCGCCCGCCGCGTAGGCCGCGCCCACCAGCGCACCGATGGAGGAGCCACAGACCAAGTCGGGCCGCACGCCCTCTTGCGTGAGCGCCTGCAGCACCCCGATATGCGCCCAGCCCCGCGCCGAGCCACTGCCCAATGCCAGCCCCAGCCGGGGTGCGCGCCGGGACAACGTCATCGGTTGGCGCCTTCTTTGGCGGCATTGCCGCCAGCGTGCTGCAACAGCGCCAGCATGCCGGCCTCGTCGAGCACGGGCACGCCCAGTTCCTGGGCCTTGGCCAGCTTGCTGCCCGCCTCTTCGCCGGCCACCACGTAACTCGTCTTCTTGCTGACCGAGCCGGCCACCTTGGCGCCCGCGGCTTCGAGCAGTTCCTTGGCGGCGTCGCGGCTGAGCGTGGGCAGGGTGCCGGTCAGCACCACGGTCTTGCCCGCCAGCACCTGGGGGGCGCGCTGGGCGGGCGGGCCCTCGGGCCAGGTCACGCCGCAGGCGCGCAGCTGCTCCACCACCTCGCGGTTGTGCGGCTGGTCGAAGAAGGTGCGGATGGCCTTGGCGACGATGGGGCCCACGTCGTTGACCTCCAGCAGCTGCTCCTCGCTCGCATCCATGATGGCGTCCAGCGTGCCAAAGTGGCGCGCCAGATCCTTGGCCGTGGCCTCGCCCACATGGCGGATGCCGAGGCCGAACAGGAAGCGCGCCAGCGTGGTCTGCTTGGATTTTTCCAGCGCGGCCAGCAGGTTCTGCGCCGATTTCTCGGCCATGCGATCCAGCGCGATGAGCGAGGGGAGGTCCAGCCGGTACAGGTCGGGCAGCGTGCGAACCACATTGCCGTCCACGAGCTGGTCCACCAGCTTGTCGCCCAGGCCCTCGATGTCCATGGCACGGCGCGCGGCAAAGTGCAGCATGGCTTCCTTGCGCTGCGCGGCGCAGAACAGGCCGCCGGTGCAGCGGTGGTTGGCCTCGCCCTTTTCGCGCACCACGGCGCTGCCGCACACGGGGCAGGTTTTGGGCATGCGAAAGTTAGGCACGTAGCCTACCCGGTTGCCGGGCATCACGCCCACCACTTCGGGAATCACATCGCCCGCGCGGCGCACGATGACGGTGTCGCCCACGCGCACGCCCTTCTTGCGAATCTCGAACAGGTTGTGCAGCGTGGCGTTGGTCACCGTGACACCGCCCACAAACACCGGCGCCAGGCGCGCCACCGGCGTGAGCTTGCCCGTGCGGCCCACCTGCACATCGATGCCCTCGATGCGCGTGGCCATCTCCTGTGCCGGGTATTTGTGCGCCACGGCCCAGCGCGGCTCGCGGGCCTTGAAACCCAGATCGCGCTGCAGCTGCAGCGAGTTGACCTTGTAAACCACGCCATCAATGTCATAGGGCAGCGCGTCGCGGATGGCGCCCACCTTCTGGTGATATGCTACTAATTCAGTAGCGCCATGCGCAATCTGCACCAGCTCTGCGACCGGAAAACCCCATGATTTCAATGTCTGCAGCATTTCGTAATGCGTGCGGAACACCGGGCCGCCTTCGGCGGGCGGCGTGATGGCGCCCAAGCCATAGGCAAAAAAGCGCAAGGGGCGCTGCGCAGCAATGCCGGAATCGAGCTGACGCACTGCACCGGCAGCGGCGTTGCGCGGGTTCACAAAGGTCTTGCCGCCCTGCTTGCGCTGGCGCTCGTTGAGTGCATCGAAATCGGCACGGCGCATATAGACTTCGCCGCGCACTTCCAGCAGCGGCGGAACACCATCGGGCAGCGTGAGGGGAATCTGCCGGATGGTGCGGACGTTGTGCGTCACATCCTCACCCACCTCACCATCGCCCCGGGTGGCGGCCTGCACCAGGCGGCCGTTTTCATAGCGCAGGCTCATCGCCAGGCCGTCGAACTTGGGCTCGGCCACATATTCGATGGGCGGGTCGCTGTCCGACAGGCCCAGCTCGCGCCGCACGCGGGCATCGAAAGCCTGCGCGCCCGTGGCCTCGGTGTCGGTTTCGGTGTGGATGCTGAGCATGGGCACCGCATGGCGCACGGGGGCCAGCCCCTCCTTCACTGCGCCGATCACACGCTGCGTGGGCGAGTCGGGGGTGACGAGATCGGGGTGCGCGGCCTCCAGCGCCTGCAGTTCGCGGTATGCGCGGTCGTACTCGGCGTCGGGCACCGTGGGCGCATCGAGCACGTAATACTGGTGCGCCCACTGGTTGAGCCGGTCGCGCAGTGCTTTTATTTTGATAGCTGGTTGCGCTTTATCCACGGGCGCTAGAGCCGAAAAACGGTCAAAACTTTCGGTCATCTTGGTTTTCATGAATCTGCGCATTGTCCGCGGCGCATGAAACTGGCCTGGCCCAAGCCAGCGGCCACCGCGCAAGGGCCGCCAAGACACCTGTGTGTCGCTGTCGCTCCGTGCGCTGGTGGCGTCC
>WOZN01000141.1:0-1372 GCA_011620245.1 Acidovorax sp. | reverse complement strand
TTTAGCTAAACAGGCGCCGCGCCAGCACCGAGCCTGCCGAAAAGTCACGCCCATCGAGCTGGTCGTACAGCAGCTCCAGGTCGGCGGCAATCGGGTCCATGGCCATGGCGGGCAGCGGGTGGCCGTTCTGGTCGCACAGCACGCCGTCCATGGCCTCGCACAGGGCGGCGGCCACCTCGCGCAGGCGGGCAAAGGGCTGTTCGCTGCGGTGCACCTGCGCCACGTCCAGGCTCAGCGTGATGTCGCGGATGGCGGACTGGTCGGGGTCTTCGGCCAAAGCCGCCTGCGGGTCATAGCCCAGCGTCAGCAGGGGCGGCAGGCCGGGGCTGCCGGCGGGCAGCACCAGCCGGCCGGGCATGGCGCCCACCACAAAGCCCAGGCGGGCCGCATTCTGCTGCACATAGCCGGGGCTCCAGGCCGCCTGGCGGGCACGCAGCATGAAGGACAGCTGCGCATCGTGGTCGCTGGCAAACTGGTCGAGTTCGCGGGCGCGGGCCACTTCCTGCAGCATCTCGGGAAAATCGGGCGCCGCGTTGATGGCATCGGCAAACGCCTGGGCCTTGACGACGAACTCTGAAAATTCAATCTCGTTGAGCGCGCCCGTGCGGTTGGCCAGCTGCACGCCGGCCTGAAAGCTCTGGTAGCGCTGGCCGGGCGCAGGCGTTTCCCACTGCTGTGTCACCTCGTTGAGGCCTTCGATGGAAAAAGGCTTGCTGCCCGCGCGGCGCGTGGGCGGCAACGCGGCCAGGGCCGCATCGCCCGACACCGGGTGCTCGGGCTGCAGCGTGGCGATGATGTCGATCAGCGGGTCCAGCCCCAGGCGGCGTTCGTGCAGATGGGGCGGCACTGGCAGTTCCATGGCGTCGCCGGCATCCACCATGTGGCTGGTGGGCTCGGGGCCGCGATCGAGGCCATGGAACGCGCCACCATCCACCGGCGCAGCGGCGCCGGCATCGAACGCAGGCTCCTGGCGCAGCGTGGGCTCGGCAGTGCGCTCGGGCTCTTGCGGCACGGCACGCTTGGGCGCGTTGCGGCGCGAGGTCCAGGCGTTGTAGGCCACGATAAGGGCCAGCACCAGGCCTCCGATGATGGCCAGACTCAGTTGCAATGTGCTCATAAGGATTATTTTCGGCTATCCGTTGCGCTGCGCACGCCCGGCCGTGCATGAAACTGGCGCGGCCATGCCAGGGACGCCGAACAAGGGCCGCCCCGCAGTGAGGGCGTCGTCCCCCCAGAGGGGCTGAGGCCTGCGGCTCCAAGCCTGCCTGCGCAGGCTTGGACAGGTCGAAGAGGCCGCGCGTCAGGCGCATGCCACCGAGGCGCGAAGCGACACAGGGGGTGCTTCATTCGTCCCCCAGAGGGGGAAGGCGCG
>WOZN01000026.1 GCA_011620245.1 Acidovorax sp. | reverse complement strand
GCTGGCCAAGCGTCTGGGCAACCGCCGCCGCCGCGTTGCAGCCACCTGACAGTGGGCATTTTTAGCCCTCTGCATGGGTTCGTTGGAGGGCATTTGCGGGGACACGCCGGGTAAACTCGATCAGGTTACTTACCGGTGTATTCTCAGAAAGCAAACCATGTCCCTGTTCAGTTGGTTTAGCCGCAAACCTTCACCGTCCAAGCCCCGTTGGCCCGCTGAACCATCGGGCTTGCTCAATGCCGATGCCACCGTTCCTCTGGCGGCAGGCCGCAAGCCGGCGCTGGAACCTCAGCCTGCGGAACACGCGGCGAACCGCAAGAATGAACGCATGGAGCGGCGAGAACTTCTCTACACCGTGGTGCGGGATGCTATGGTGCGCGCCGGGGTGCTGTCGGCCAGCTACAAGTTCAAGGTGCTGTCGCTGGACCAGCGGGGCCGGCAGTTTCTTGTCATGATGGATCTTGCCCGCGAGTTTGGTGGAGAAACCGTGCGGCTCAGCGAGATCGAGGCGCTGATTGCCCAGACGGCCAAGGCCCGCTACGACATCTTGGTGTCGGCGGTCTACTGGCGCATCAATGACCATGTGGCGGTGGGCATTCCACAAAAAAGCATTGCACCCCGCGGGGCTTCGCTGCCCGCGGCTCCTGCTGTGTCCGCTGTGCCGGTGCGGGCGCAGCAGGCGCCTGCCGCATGTCCTGCCGCGCCGGTGGTGGGCCCGGTAGCCAGTGCAGCGCCGCCCGTGCAGCCGGCCTCCACTGTGCCGGCTCGCCCTGCTGCCGCTATGGCGTCCCCTGCGCAGCGCTTTGATCCGATCGAGGCCGATGAAGTGGCTGCATTCAAGCGTGCGCTGTCGGATGCAGCGGGTGCCCGAACCATCCCTGCAGCGGCCGTCCAACTGGGGGTTGCCGTGCGGTCAGACCCCCTGTTGACACCGTCACGCCCGACCGGATTTGAAAATACGGTGATGCCCGATGCGGACGGGACCTTTCCCGATCTCAGCAGTACCCAGTACGGCGATCTAAATTGAGGTGCTGACTTGGGCCCGGGCCAGACGAAGTTTCATTAAACCTAGCAGTCTGTCGGACTTGACAAAATCAAACGCGTCACAAGGTCGTCAAATATTTTTTCATGCATGTCGGACACCCTCCAGCAAAATTGGAGCATCAAAAGTGCCCTTTTTTAAGCAAAATTGCCATCGAACGGGAAAGTCCGACAGACTGCTGGGTTTATGCCGGCATGGTGCGCAAGAAGAACGTGCTCAACACCATGGCCAGCGTGGTGGCCATTGCGGCACCGGTCAGCCTGTTGTGGTTTGCGGCGGGGTATTCGCTGGCGTTCACCCCGGAGCACCCGCCAGAGGCGCCGCGCTACGTGGGCGGCATCCGCTGAAGCCGGTTGCGCCCACGGCCTTTGTGGCTGCCTCTGTGCATGCGGCCGTCGCCGCCTTGGCCGCAGGATCCGCCGTCAGGGTGCCGTCTTGCGCGCCTGCAGGATCCACTCGGCGGCCTTTTCGGCCAGCATCAGCGTGGGCGAATTGGTGTTGCCGCTGGTGATGGTGGGCATGGCGCCAGCATCCACCACGCGCAGGCCGGCAATGCCGCGCACGCGCAATTGCGAATCGAGCACCGCCATCGGGTCACCATCGCGCCCCATCCTGGTCGTGCCCACGGGGTGGAAGATGGTGGTGGCAATGTCGCCGGCCAGCCGCGCCAGGTCTTCATCGGTTTCGTACTGCGTGCCGGGTTTCCATTCCTGGGGCTGGTAAGGGCTCAGTGCGGCTTGCGCGACGATGCGGCGCGTGACGCGCAGGCTGTCTGCCGCCACCTTGCGGTCCTCCGGAGTGCTGAGGTAGCGGGGCGCGATGGCTGGGGCGTCCTGGAAGCGGCCGGTCTTGATCTGCACGCTGCCCCTGCTGGTGGGGTTGAGGTTGCACACACTGGCCGTGAAGGCCGAAAAGCTGTGCAGCGGCTCGCCAAACGCATCCAGCGACAGCGGCTGAACGTGGTACTCGATGTTGGGCCAGGGCTGGTCGGGGCTGCTGCGCGTGAAGGCGCCGAGCTGCGAGGGCGCCATGCTCATGGGGCCGCTGCGCTTGAAGGCGTATTCCAGCCCGATCCTGACCTTGCCCCACAGCGTGTTGGCCATGGTGTTGAGCGTGCTCACGCCCTGCACCTTGAACACGGTGCGGATCTGCAGGTGGTCTTGCAGGTTGGCGCCCACGCCCGGCAGGTCGTGCACCACGTCAATGCCATGCTGGCGCAGCAATGCCGCCGGGCCGATGCCCGACAGCTGCAGCAGCTGGGGCGAGTTGACCGCGCCGGCGCTCAGGATCACCTCGCATGTGGCGCGGGCGGCGACCATCTCGTGGCCGTCCCACACCTGCACGCCGGTGCAGCGCCGGCTGCCGTCCGGCTGCGTCTCGATGATGAGCTGGGCCGCCTGCGCACTGGTCCACATCTCGAAGTTGGGGCGCCCATAGCAGGTGGGGCGCAGGAAGGCCTTGGCCGTGTTCCAGCGCCAGCCATTTTTCTGGTTGACCTCGAAGTAGCCCACACCCTCGTTGTCGCCGCCGTTGAAATCATCGGTGGCGGGAATGCCCGCCTGCTGGGCGGCCTGGGCGAAGGCATCCAGCACATCCCAGCGCAGGCGCTGCTTTTCCACACGCCACTCGCCGGTGCTGCCGGTGGCCTTGTTGCCATGCAGGCGTTTGAAATTTTCGTTCACGCCGTCTGGCTGGTCCAGGCGCCAGTGGTCCTCATGGCGGCGAAAGTAGGGCAGTGCGTTGTCCCAGCGCCAGCTGTCGTCGCCCGTGAGTTCGGCCCAATGGTCATAGTCGCGGGCCTGGCCGCGCATGTAGATCATGCCGTTGATGCTGCTGCAGCCGCCCAGCGTTTTGCCGCGCGGATAGCGCAGGGTTCGGCCATTCAGGCCGGCGTCGGGCTCGGTGTTGTAAAGCCAGTCAGTGCGCGGGTTGCCAATGCAGTAGAGGTAGCCCACGGGGATATGGATCCAGTGGTAGTCGTCCTTGCGGCCGGCCTCGATGAGCAGCACGCGGTTGCGGCCGTCGGCGCTCAGGCGGTTGCAGAGCAGGGCGCCGGCGGTGCCGCCGCCGATGATGATGTAGTCAAACGTGGTGTCGCTCATGGGTTGAATGCGGGCTGCGGCGGTGCGCGGAACAAGAAAGAGGTCTGGGCGCCATTGTGCGGCGGGCAATCCATCTGTCGAGGGGAGCAACGCGAATTGCTACGCTATTTGTAGCTGGTGGCGCGCGTTGATGTTGCTCTGGCGGCCAATTTGATCATAATAGGACTTGCGCAAACAAGGATGCCACAACGGTATGCGCCTTTGTGGCAGGCGGCTTGCCTGGGCCTGTTTTGCGTAAGGGATGCGGAAATTGCCAATGTCCCGTTTATGGCGAGCGCTGGCGGGATGCAGTGCTAGGCGCTGCGAGTGCCGTGTGGCTATGCCACACAAGCGAGTAGCAACGACGCAATGCGCCCGCCAGTGCCGCCAGAAATGGGATATTTGGCATTTCTGCATCCCTAAGTCATGTTGATAATAATTGCACGCACGGGGCTTGCGTTTATGCTTGTGTGCAGTGCATTGTCCCGGCGCGTGCCGCAGTGCCGCGCTTCTGTTTCCCCCCAACATGGTGGCTTGCGCCGCCCCGCCCATGAGCGATCTTTCGCCCCGCATCGTCCGTGCCGAAACACCCCAGGGGCCCCAGGCCCGGCTGCTGGGGCGCTGGGGTGCGGCCGAGCTGGGCCAGCGCGCGCACTGGCGCGCGCTGGCGTCCCAGTTGCGTGACTATGCTGCGCCCCCAGGGGGCTGGGATCTGCGCAGCCTGCAGTGGCTGGACCATGTGGGCGCGCAATTGCTCTGGAACCATTGGGGCCATGCGTGGCCCGAGCGCGTGCAGCTGACCGCCCCCCAGCGGGCCATGCTGGAACGCGTGGCGAGCCTTACAGTGCCGCCGCCGCCGCCGGAGCCCTGGCGCCTGTCCGAGCAGATAGACCATCTCGGCGTGCTGGTGCTGCATGGCGTGGACCACGCCCGGCATCTGGTGCAACTGGTGGGCCAGTTGGCGCTCGACCTCGGGCGGTTGGCGCGCGCGCCGCTTCGGGGGCCGTGGCGCGACGTGTCGGGCCATGTGTACCGCATGGGCGCCATGGCGCTGCCCATCACGGCGCTGGTGGGCTTTCTCATCGGCGTGGTGCTGGCCTACCTGATGAGTCTGCAGTTGCGCCAGTTCGGGGCCGAGACGTTCATCGTCAACATCCTGGGTATTTCGCTGATCCGCGAACTGGGGCCCATGCTGGCGGCCATTCTGGTGGCGGGCCGGTCGGGCTCTGCCATCACGGCGCAGATTGGTGTGATGCGTGTCACCGAAGAGCTCGATGCCATGCGCGTGATGGGCATACCCCATGGCTTTCGCCTGGTGCTGCCGCGCACGCTGGCGCTGGCGCTGGCCATGCCCCTCATCAGTGTGTGGACCACGCTGGCGGGGTTGGCGGGCGGCATGCTGGCGGCCGATGTCTCCATGGGCGTTTCGCCGGCCTACTTTGCCCAGGCGCTGCCCGCGGCGGTGGAGATTGGCAATCTCGGGCTGGCGGTGGCCAAGTCGGTGGTGTTTGGCGGGCTGATTGCCCTGATCGGCTGCCACTGGGGCCTGCGCGTCAAGCCCAACACGCAGAGCCTGGGCGAGGGCACCACGGCATCGGTGGTCACATCCATCACCATGGTCATCGTCGTGGACGCGCTGTTTGCAGTGGCTTTCAAGAACGTCGGAATATGAGAAGCCCCCCTGAGT
>WOZN01000241.1 GCA_011620245.1 Acidovorax sp. | reverse complement strand
ATAGATTTCATGCGGCTTGCCAAGGAATACAAAGCGGTCAACTGCCGTTTTTAGGTTTAACCTTCAAGGTGCCGGATCACTAAGGACATGTTCACGATCTAAGGCGCCGCCCCCGTGGCATGCGCTACAAAACGTGCCACGGCCTGCATGTCTTGCGGGCCGAGCTTTTCGGCATAGGAAGGCATCACGCCAATGCCGTTGCGCAACGCGCGCAGCACCCGTTCGGCATCGGGCTTGAGCTCGTCGAGCACGGGGCCTATCTGCCCTTCGGCGCCGGCCGCCTGCAAGCTGTGGCAGGTCGCGCAGGCGGGCTGCAGCGTGGTGAACAGCAGCTTGCCACGCGCTATCTCGGCGGGGTCGGCTGGCCAGCACATGGGTGCCCGCCCCCAGGCGTACTGGCAGCACGAACTGGCGCCAGGCAAAACGGCCCAGGTCAGGGCCCACGAGTTGCGCGGTCTGCCAGGTCTTGCCGCCGTCCACCGACACCTCCACGCCCTTGATGGCGTGCACGCCGCCGAAGGCCACACCGTGGATCTGCGCAACGCCGGCCTTGAGAGGCCCTTGTTCGGGCAGCGGCCCGTTGATCCAGGACTTGACCGTCATCTCCCACACCGAAGGCTGGTCCGGGCTGGCCTTGGTGCCGGGCGGTGACATGCGGTAGCCGTGCTGCATGATGCGCGCCTGGGACTGCGCCTGCGTGAACGCCAGCCGCTTCACATATTTGATGTTGTTCACGCCCTGGTAACCCGGCACGATCAGGCGCAGCGGGCCACCATGCGCCAGTGACAGGGGCTCGCCATTCATTTCCCAGGCCAGGATGGCGTCGTCCATTGCCTTCAGGGGCACCGAGCGCTCGACGAGAACGCTCAGAGGGTCCACGCCCTCGGGCAGTTTCTCGCCACCCGTGCCCGTGACATACGCCATGCCGTCCACCAGCCCCCCCCAGGGCGGCCACCACGGTGCGCAGCGGCACGCCACTCCAGACCACGCAGCCGGCGGCGCCCACGGTCCAGGGTGTGCCGCTGCGCGCCGTGGTGGTGGATACCCGCACCGAGAAGGAATACAAAGCCAAGCACATCCGGGGAGCGGTGTTTGCCGCCTATGTGGAGAAAAGCCTCAAGGATGTCGCCTTCAATGCGGCCCAGGACGACTTCCAGGCGCTCGACAAGGTTTCCACCCTCGAAAAGACCAAGCCCGTGATCTTTGCCTGCAATGGCGCCGAGTGCTGGAAGTCCTACAAGGCGGCCAAGGTCGCGGTCACCAAAGGCTTCAAGTCGGTGTACTGGCTGCGCGGCGGATTGCCCGAATGGGACGCAGCCGGCCTGCCCACGGAAGGCGGCTGAGGCCGCAAGCCTCTCCTGCACCACATTGGGAAATTTGCGGCTGGGGCCCGGGCCCGAGAACGTAAACAGGTTCTCAGGCGCTGACAAACACCGTCAACACCCCGGCGTAGCCATACAGGTGGTGGTGTGCAATCTCGCCGCCGGCAAAAAAGCCGACCAAGGGCACATCGCCCAGCGCATGCCGCACGATCTGCAACTCGGCACTGGGGCCGCCAAAGTGCGGGCCGCCACGGCCAGAGCAACTCACATAGATGGCGCCCCGTATGGACCGGGCCTGTGGGCTGGCAGCCGGCAGCCCTGCGGCGCCGGGCGCCATGCGAAGCGCCCCTTGCGTTGCGCTGGCCAGCAGCGCCGGTTCCAGCTCTTGCGGCGACAGTTCTTCGCGGATTTCTGCGCAGATGCGCATCAGGTCGGCGCGGGCCGCCGCCACGTTGCGCTGGCAAAACGCCAGATGCATGCCGGGCTCCACATGGTCGGCCAGGGCCACACCCCGGCGCGTACCATCGAGGCCCACGATATGGCGCACGCGGGTGTCGATGCCAAAATGGTCGGTGCGCTGCGGCCCCTGCGGCTGTTCGCCGGCATCGACCAGACCCGCCAGCGTCGCCCGCACCTTGCGCAGCGCCAGTTGCGGATCGCCGTCCAGCGAAACATCGAGCGTGGACAGCAACACATCGAGCGCGGGCTCGCCATCGAGCTGCAGCACCACGTTCTCATGGGCAGCGGTGACAGTGTGCAAGCGCCCCACCGGCTGGCATCCCTGGGTGACCCGTGACAGCAGCGCCACGCCGGGCCCGAAAGCCACGCCCGACAGGCCGCCATCGAACACGCCACCGGCCGCGCCGTGGCCGGCGATGTTGCCATTGCCGGCCACGGCGAACTGCACGCTGGCACCGCGGCTGGCGCTCAGTCCGCCGAACAGGTAACCCGTGGTGGTGCGCGCGGCCATTTCATCGAGCAGCTCCGCCAACTCGGACGTATGCCCATCGGCATGCACCAGCGCGGTACAGGCCTCAAACCCGCTGGCGGGGTTGCGCGGCAGGGGGGCCACGCCCGAGAACACGCGATACTGGTCGGCCGGAATGTCCAGCAGCATCACCGACAGCGCGGGCTCGTCAAAATATTCGGCATTGCTGGCCGATACGCCCACGCCCACGGTGCCGCTCCAGTCGGTCACCTCGGGCAACTCGCCACTCAGATAGTCGAACAATGCCTGCGCCTCGCTGGCGTAATGGTCGGTGATGTAGAGCAGGCCCAGCGTAGGGGCTGGCGCGTATTCAGGCAAGGCCATCTGGGCGCGCAACTGCGCCAGCACCAGGGCGGCGGCCATGCGCCACTGGGGGTGGGTGGCATGGCCGGTGGGAAATAGTTTCATCGTGTGACCTTACAGGCTGTGGCGGACACTGGCTGCGGCGCTGCCAGATCAGCCTCTCAGCCCGCCGGCTTGCGCGGTGCGCGGTTGACCGTGGCCTTTCTGGCCGCAGATTTGGCGGGCGCCCTCTTGGTGGCGGGCTTTTTGGCAGCAGCCGTCTTTGCCGCGCCGGCAGCGGTGCTCTGGTCGCTCTGCTTGGCCTGCATATTCTTGGCGGCAAACTGGCTGGCCATGCCGGTGGCTGTCTTGATGGCCTCGGTGGCCATGTTCTTGGTGGCGTCGAGGGCCGTCTGCGTGGTGGCGTCTTTCAGGGCGCTGGCAGCGATCTGCTGGAACTGACTGGTCAGCGCGCCCCACCATTGCATGGGGTCCATCACGGTCGGCTCGGGGGCCTTGGGGGCCTGGGCGTCGTCGGCCGGAGCCGGTTCTGCGGGCGCTGGCGCAGCCGCTGGCGGCGCGTACGGGGCCGGAGCGGCTGCAGCGGCCCGGCCGGCAAAGCTGTCGGCCGCCTTGTCCCGGCTGCTCTTCACGCTGTCGGCTGCCTTGAGTTTGAAGACATTGGCCATGTCGCCCATGCTGAAGTTCATGCCCTTGAGCGTGGCCAGGGTCATCTTCTGCACTTCCAGCGCCTGGATGGTGGCCGTCAGGGCGCGCGAATTCTGCTCCAGCCAGAACTGCACGGCCTTGAGTTCGTCGATGCGCTTTTCCAACTCTTCGACGCTGATAGTGGGGGCCACCCAGTTCGACAGGCTCGGCAACTGGGGAATGCCGCTGGAGGCCCCTTTCGCCAGGCTTTGCAGAAAGTCAAAGCCGGGGACGAATTTGCCGAAACCGAAGTTGGATGTGTCGCTCATAGCCGCTCCGCAAAAGGTGGATTACACAGCTTACTCCAATATTCTGCGTCGCGGGAAGCCCCGGCGCTCAGTGTTTTTGCCCGCGCGCCGCGCCGTAGCCCGTGTCTGCGGCCGCTGCGCCGGGCGCCTGCGTGCTCACCGGCAGTTGCAGCGGCAGCTGCATTTCCGCACCCTTGGCGTCCTGGAACACCAGGGTCACGGGCACGCTGGAGCCCTTGGTCAGCGGCGCCTTCAGATCCATCAGCATGACGTGGTAGCCGCCGGGCTTGAGCTCCACGGTCTTGCCCGCGGGCAGGTCGATCCCGGGCACGGCGCGCATCTTCATGATGTCGCCTTCCATCTTCATTTCATGCAGTTCGGCCACGCCTGCGGCGGGCGACTCGACGCGTACCAGTCGCGTGTCCTCTTTGGCCGTGAGGCGCATGAAGGCGCCCGTGGCCTGCTGGCCTTGCACGCTGGCGCGCGCCCAGGCGCCCTCCACCGCCACGGGGGCGGTGGCCTGGGCATGGGCCTGCCCGGCAAGCAGGGCAAGGGCGAAGAGCGCGGGGCGGGTGATGCGGTGCAGTGTCATGGAATTCTCCTGGGGTAAAAAATGAAAGGAAAGGAAGGGGAAAGGAAAAAAAGGGGGCAATGCGCGTGGCCGCCTGCAGCCGGCATGGGCTCCAGCATGGGTGCGGGCAATTTTCAGGTCGCCCGGCTTGCGGCCAGTGCCATGCGGCTTTTGCGCATGGAAACTCCTGAATTTCAAGCCAAATTGGCCGCAAACGCTTATCTATCAAGCGCAAGCAGCTATTAAATATATAGCAATTTCAGGAGGGGGCAGGGGGGCCGCGCGGCGGCAGCGGGGCGGCGGTGCGCGCAGCAATGTGCGCGACGGAAATAGGGCGCAGGGCATGCGCCAGGGGGTGCACCACGGGCAGTGCAGCCTGCGATGCAATTGGGGGGGCACCCACATGGGCACACAAGGGGCAATCCAGCGTGTGGCCGAACATCTCCTTGGCGCCGTCATCGGTCTTGACCAGCACCTTGATGGCCCCCGAGCCGGAGCAGATCAGCTCCATCGCCTGCGGGTGGACCAGGGGCGACGCCACCGCCACGCCGATGGACAGCACAAACCACGCCAGCACAAGGCGAATGAGCCAGCGAACGTGGCGAAGATTGTGCATGGCGGTCGGCATGAGGACTTTGATTTAACCTAAAAACGGCAGTTGGATGCGCCCGCCGGTGCCGTGATCGGGGTGCCA
>WOZN01000106.1 GCA_011620245.1 Acidovorax sp. | reverse complement strand
GCCAGAGCCCGGCCAGCGCCACGGCCACCGCCAGCTTGCGCCGGCCACCGACCTGCTCTTTCAAAAACAGCCAGCCGCCGAGCACCGACCACACCGGCGACAGGTAGAACAGGAACATGACACGCACCACGTCGCCCAGCATCAAGGCGTTGACAAACGAGGTGTTGGCCCAGCCGCCCACCAGCGCCAGGGCGATCAGCAGGCCGGTTTGCGCGCGCCACGCCGTGCGTTCGCGCCACAGGGTTGCGGCCAGCACCAGGCCCACCGGGCCATAGACCAGCAGCGACAGCACCGGCCCACCCAGACCGACCTCGACAAACTGCTTCAAGGGCCACCAGGACAGGCCCCACAGCGAGGATGAGAACAGCAACACCAGCGAGGGCAGCGCCGGGGATCGGGTGGTGGTGGTCATGGCATCACCGAGCCGCCATTGGGCCCGAGTACCTGGCCGCAATAAAAGCGCGACAGGTCTGACGCCAGAAACAGCGCCGTCGCCGCGACCTCTTCGGGCTCGGCAAAGCGCCGCTGGGGGATGTCGAGTTCCTTTTGAATTGACTCGGCGCTCATGGATTCAAGCGCCACCATGGCGGTATTGACCGGCCCCGGCGCAATGGCGTTGACGCGAATGGCCGGGGCAAACTCGCGCGCCAATGACCGGGTCAGGCCGATCACGCCCGCCTTGGCCGCGCAGTAGGGGGCCAGCTGGGAGCGCCCCAGAATGCCCAGGTCCGAGGCGATGTTGATGATCACGCCCTGCTGGCGCGCCACCATGGCGGGCAGGAAAGCGCGCGCGGTCAGGAACACCGAGGTGAGGTCGGTGCCGAGCATGCGGTCCCAATCGGCCTCGGTCGTCTCCAGAAACGGTTTTTCCTGGATGATGCCGGCGTTGTTGACCAGAATATCCAGCGCACCACAGGCTGTCTGAACTTGCGCCGCCAGCCGGGCCACGTCCGCCGCCGCACTGACATCGGCTTCCAGCGCCCAGGCCGGCACGCCAAAACTTTGCAATTCCTGCACCAGCACATTGGCTTGCGCCGCGCGCCCCAGGTGGTTCACCACCACGGCGGCGCCGGCTTGCGCAAAGGCCAGGGCAATGGCACGGCCAATGCCGGTCGCGGCGCCGGTGACCAGGGCGGTGCGCCCCTTGAGGGACAGCTTCAGGGCAGCCGCCATCACGCCATCACCTCGCCGTTGCTCACCACCAGGGCCTGGCCGGTGAGCGGCGCAGCGTCGGCGCTGGCCAAAAACAGGTAGACGCCGGCAATGTCGGCGGGCGCCAGCATGCCGGGCAAGGCTTGTTGTGCCAGCAAATCGCGCTCGACCTCGGCCTCGCTGCGGCCCTGCTGCTGCGCCATGCTGGTGAGTGAACGCATGGCGGCGTCGGTACGGATCCAGCCCGGGCACACCGCATTGACGCGGATGCCGCGCTCGCCCAGCTCAAACGCCAGCGAACGGGTCAGGCCGACGACCGCGTGTTTGCTCGCCACATAGGCCGAAAAATCGGCGACCCCGGTCTTGCCCCAGATCGAAGACTGGTTGATGACGCGGGCGCCCGCGGGCATCAGCGGCAGCAGCGCGCGCGTCAGCCGCACCATGCCCAACACGTTGTTGTCGAGCAGGCTGGCCCAGCGCGCCATGGCGTCCGGCGCCGGGCTGTCGATGGGCGTGGGGTATTCCACCCCCGCGTTGTTGACCAGCACATCCACCCTGCCCCACTGGTTTTGCAGGCGAGACGCCAGCGCCGCCACCTGCGCGTCGTCCCCCAGATCACACACGGCGGTCATCACCTCAGTGTGCCCGGGCAGCGCCTCGGCGAGCGCTTGCAGCGGCGCCGCAGCCCGGTCGAGCAGCAGCAGGCGCACGCCCTGCGCGGCAAAAGCCTGCGTCAGCCCCTGGCCAATGCCGCCCGCGGCGCCAGTCAGCACCACCGTTTTGCCCTGCAAGGCGTAGTCCGGCTTCAACTCACACCGCCGTCAGAAAAGACACGCCGACCGCACCCAGAAAGCCATCGGCACGGCCGGGTGTGCCGGGTGCCTGCACCTGGCCGTAGTCGCTGGCCAGCACACGCTTGACGCGGTTGATGTGAAAACTGCGCAGCAACTCACGCACCGGCGTCACCTGGGCGTAGTCGTCCGCGTACAACTCGCGGTGGAACGCCGGCAGGCGGTGCCAGGGCGCCGTGGGGCGCTCGTGGTGCGCGTTGTGGTAGCCGAAGTTCAACCACAGCAGGTTGAGCCAGGGGCGGTTCAGACCCACGACATTGCTGAAGGTATGGGCCTGCTCGTAGGCGCGGTCACGCAGTTTGTCGGCCGGGATGGGCTTGTCGTCGAGGATCGGATAGGCGTCGTAGGTGTGCTGAAAACAGTCGGCAAAACGCAGCACTGTGACGAACACCAGGTAAGCCAAAAAGTAAAGCAACAGCGCTTTGGGCGACCACCAGCCCAGCAGGGAAAAGGCACCCAGACGGACCGCAGCCACACCCAGAATGCGGCCCCGGGCGGCGCGCTTGCGCTCATCCTGAAACGGCAGCGCCAGCACAAAGGCCCGCATCAGGAATTCAACCGCCGGAAAATAAGCCCACTCCAGCGCCAGCACGGTGTTGCGAAACCAGGCCGGCGAGCGCAGCAGGAAGTTGCGCACATCGAAAGTGATGACGTCGGCGCGTTCCACATGGTGGCGCATGTGTTTGCGCCGCATGTCGGCAAAACGGGCATAGCAACTGCCGTTGACCCAGCTCATCAAAATACCCCAGCGCTCGTTGGCCCCTGCGGTTTTGAAAATGGCGTTGTGGGCGAATTCATGAATGAAATAGGCCGACCAGACCAGGGTTTGGGCCACCAGCGCCAGGCCCAGCACGTTGAACACCCAGGACCCAGACCCCAGCAGGGCCACGCCGGCCCCATAGCCCAATAAAGTGAATGCCAGTGCCGCCACGTTGGGCCACACGCCATCGGGGTAACGAAAAATTTGCGCCATCAAACACCTCTTTAGCAAAAAACAAGGGCGGCAGAACGCGACGGGACCCGACCATCGGTTCTGCATCAAGTCCAAGCGCAGCTTATTTCTTGGTCAATGCGGTGACAAATTGCGCGTCAAAGGTAGCCTCTGCCGCCGGGATGGCCTTGATCTGACCCTTGGCCTTGAGCAGCTCGCCAATGATCTCGCCGCTGGCGTAGTACGAGGTGGTTTCCTTGGCTTTCATGAACGCCTTGGGCATCTCGGCCAAGGGAATGTTGTACACACCCGAGAGCTGTTCCTTGACTTCCTTGGCCGAAACACCCATGAACTTGCCAATGATCTTGGCCGATTCGTCGGGTTTGGCCTTCATGTAGGCCACGCCGTCCAGGTAGGCCTTGATGATGCCGGTGATCTCGGCGGGTTTGGCCTTGATGACCTTGTCGTCAAACACCATCACGTCGGCGATCAGGCCCGGCGCATTTTTGGAAGAAAACACCACCTTGAATTTCTTGCCACCGCCCTGGCCCAGAATCTGCGACAGGCTGGGCTCGTAGGTCACGCCAACGGGCAACTGGCCGGAAGCCATGGCCGCGGGCACGGCTTCGGGCGTCATGCTCACGGGCAGAATGTCCTTGTCGGTCATGCCATTGGTTTTGAGCGCGTACGACAACAAGAAGTCAGACGGTGACAGCGGGTTGAACCCCACTTTTTTGCCCTTGAAATCCTTCACTGTCTTGATGCTGCTGTCAGCCACGATGGCATCACCGCCATTGGAGTAGTCGATCGGCATGACGACCTTTTGCGCGTTGCCCGACGCCACCTGCCCCACCACCTGGTCATAGGTCAAATGGCCGCCATCGACGGCGCCCGAGGCAATGGCTGAAGGAATCAGCGCCGGGTCATTGAAGACCTGCAAGGACACCTTCAGGTTGTATTTTTTGTACAGGTCCAGCGCTTCAGCCACATAAAAAGGACCGTAGCCGATCCAGACCACGGTGCCAAGCTTCATGGGGGTGGGGCCGGCCGCAAAACTTGAGGCAGCGGCCAGGGACAAAGCCAAACCCAGGGCGGGTTTGAACAAGCGGCTCAACAAAGAAGACGTGCCGTCGGCAGGGAGGGGAAAACTTGGTGAACGCATGACAAAGCTCCTGGAGTGAAAAAAAGGCGCAGGAAGAGACGATCTGTACATCATTCTCCCGGGCTTTTATCCCTCCGTGGAGCCTCTTGCGAGGCCGGAGCACTCTCGGACCAGACATTACGCGAACGCGACGTTCGCCAACCGGAACCCTAGTGCCCCTACGCTAAAGCATTTGCGCATCCGTGCACAAATCACCATTCTTGCAGCAGTGAAGAAGCAAAACACGTGCCATCATTTTTTGCCGGAACGTCTGTAAATTTGCCACAACAGGCCTCACGCTGTGCCTGGCTGCCTTTGCCTTGGGATGAATTGGTGCAAGCTTGCGTGGATTTGGTGCATGGTCAAGGCGGCTTATCCTTCGCCAGAGTAATCAGGGTTTACCCAAATAAGCTGACTGCAATCCAGTCATCTCCAGGGTTGCAGGGCTTTTCGAAAAATGAGTTTCAATTGATCAAAACCATTGACCCTATTTTCCTCAGTTGCCCCCAAAAAAATCGGCTGCAAACGTAGACTTGGCGTAGGTTTGGACAAGATTCGAGGAGACACCCATTGGGTGAGTGAAAATCGGCGGTCACCGCGGTGGTTGCAGCGTGCCAGGAGACGATAAATGCCGCAGTCGAAGCAGCGGATGATGCGATGCGATTGTGCACGCCGGCAGGCGTATTCTCGGTGCACTGGGATGAACGGGGCAGCGCCACGGCGATGGGTCAACTGGCCTTCTTTGCCGAGTACCTGGAAGCGACCGGCCTGTT
>WOZN01000036.1 GCA_011620245.1 Acidovorax sp. | reverse complement strand
AACTGGTAGCCACCCGGCCCTTCCATGCCGTAGACGCACAGGTAGGCGCCGCCGATGCCGACCGCATTCTCCGGCGTCCAGGTGCGCGCCGGGTTGTACTTGGTGGTGACCAGCCGGTGCCGCGGGTCCAGCGGTGTCGCCACCGGCGCGCCCAGGTAAACGTCGCCCAGGCCCAGCACCATGTAGCTGGCCTCGAACACGATGTCGTAGACCGCCTGAATGTCGGGCAGGCCATTGATGCGACGGATGAACTCGATGTTGCTGGGGCACCAGGGCGCATCACTCCTGACCGACTGCCTGTATTTTTCTATTGCCAGCTGGGTGGCCGGGTCGTCCCACGACAAGGGCAGCCAGACCGTGCGGCTGGGAACTTCGATGTCGGTGCTGGCACTCAAGCCCGCTTGCGCCTGCAGCAAGTGGTCCATCAGTTGCGCCAGCGGCAAGGCCAGCGGGTCGTAATGCACCTGCAGCGATCGGATGCCGGGCGTCAAGTCGATCACGCCGGGCAACTGGCCGGCATCGCGCGCAGCCTGCACCCGCGCCATCAGGGCGTGCACCAGAAAACGCAGCGTCAGGTCCAGCTGCAGTTCGCCAAACTCCACCAGCACATAGGCATCGCCGGCGCGCCGGTACACCACCTCGACGCTGTCGCCCTGCGCCGGCACGCGGTGCAGCACCGGGCCGTCCAGCGGGCGGCTGCTGGCAAGCGGCCCTGGCAAGGATTCATCTAAATTGAAGGACGGCACCGCCAGCGCCTGCTGCTGGGCGCGCAACAGCGCCGTGGCATCGGCGTGGCACAAGGGCACAAAACGCACCGTGTTGCCGGGCGCAAGCTGGCCCAGCTTCCACAGCTCGGCCTGCACCACCGTGGCCGGGCAGACAAAGCCGCCCAGGCTCGGGCCGTCCGGCCCCAGGATGACGGGCATGTCGCCGGTGAAATCGATCGCACCAATGGCGTAGGCGTTGTCATGGATGTTGGACGGGTGCAGCCCGGCCTCGCCGCCATCGCGGCGCGCCCAGCCGGGTTTGGGGCCGATCAGGCGCACCCCGGTGCGGCTGGAGTTGTAGTGCACCTGCCAGTCGGTGGCAAAAAACATGGCCATGTCGTCGGCGGTGAAAAAGTCGGGCGCCGCGTGGGGCCCGACCAGCACCCCGATGTCCCAATGGCTGCTGTAGCTCGGCACCAGGGCCGCGGCGGTCAGGGACGCCATGACGGGCGAACTGGCAAGCTGGCCGACATGCAGCACATCACCGGCGCGCAGCACGCGCCCACCATGGCCGCCGAACTGGCCCAGCGTGAAGGTGGATTTGCTGCCCAGATAATCGGGCACGTCGATGCCGCCCGCCACCGCCAGGTAGGCGCGACAGCCGGCACCCGTTGTACGACCCAGGCGCAGGGTTTGCCCCGCCTGCAGCGTGAGCAGCGTGTTCATGGGCAGGGGCGCACCGTCCAGCGCCAACTCGATGGGGGCACCGGTCACCGCGAACTGCATGGCACTGCGGCAGCGCAAGCCCGGCCCGGCCACCGTGATTTCCAGTGCCGCCGCGCCTTCCGGGTTGCCCACCAGGCGGTTGGCCAGGCGCAGCGCCAGCGCGTCCATCGGGCCTGACGGCGGCACACCCACATCCCAGTAGCCCAGGCGGCCCGGCCAGTCCTGCACCGAGCTTTGCACGCCGGGGCTCAGCACGTCAATGGCATGGCTGGGCGCGCTGAACGTGGCCAGGCTGCGCGTGGTGTGGCGCCCTTGCGTGAAGGGCGCGAAATGCATCACGGCGCGCAGGTAATCGAGGTTGGACTCCAGACCGGCGATGCGCGTCTCATCGAGCGCCCGGGCCAGCTTGGCCAGCGCCTGCGCGCGGTCGTCGCCATGCGCGATCAGCTTGGCCAGCATCGGGTCGTAATGGGCGCTGACCTCGCTGCCGCGCGCGATCCAGGTGTCGACCCGGATGTCGCCCGGAAAACTCACCTCGGTCAACAAGCCGGTGGACGGCTGAAAGTTCTTGGCCGGGTCTTCGGCATACAGGCGGGCCTGCACCGCATGGCCGCGTGCCACCACCTGCAGCGTGTCGAGGGGCGGCATGTCACCGGCGGCCAGGCGCACCATCCAGTCCACCAGATCGACCCCGGTCACCGCCTCGGTGACGCCATGCTCCACTTGCAGGCGGGCGTTGACTTCCAGAAAGAAAAATTCCTGAGTGCTTGCATCCACGACAAATTCCACCGTCCCGGCCGAGCGGTAACAGGCTTTGCCGGCCAGCTTGCGCGCCGTGTCCAGCAACGCCTGGCGCACTTCCGCGCGCAAATTGGGCGCCGGTGTTTCTTCCACCACCTTCTGGTTGCGCCGCTGCAGCGAACAGTCGCGCTCGCCGAGCGCCAGCACGTTGCCCGCGCCATCGCCAAAAATCTGCACCTCGATGTGGCGCGCATCGCTGATGAAGCGCTCCAGAAAAACCCCGGCGTCCGAAAAATTGATTTGGGCCAGCCGTTTCACCGACTCGAAGGCGCTGCGCAGCGTCCCGGCATCCGGGCACATCTGCATGCCAATGCCCCCGCCACCGGCGCTGCTCTTGAGCATCACCGGGTAGCCAATGAGCTCGGCCTGCGCCAGCGCCGTGTCCAGGCCGGCCAGCAGGCCGGTGCCGGGCAGCAAGGGCACACCGGCATCAAGGGCCAGCGCGCGGGCCGTGTGCTTGAGGCCGAAGGTGCGCATTTGCTGCGGCGTGGGGCCAATAAAAGCCAGCCCGGCCGCCTCGCACAGCTCGACAAACTGCGCGTTTTCCGAGAGAAAGCCGTAGCCGGGATGAATGGCCTGCGCACCGGTGGCCAGCGCGGCCTCGATGATGCGGTGCATCGCCAGGTAACTGCCCGCCACCGCCGCCGCGCCGACACACACCGCCTCGTCGGCCATGGCGACATGGGCGGAGTCGGCGTCGGCCTCCGAATAAATGGCCACCGCGCCAACGCCCATCTGGCGCAGCGTGCGGATGATGCGGCAGGCGATGGCACCGCGATTGGCGACAAGTACTTTTTTGAACATGGTCAGATCAGATCAAGGGGCGGGTCGTCCAGCCGGGCATGAACACAGGGCCGGTCGTCCGGCCTGCGAGTTTGGGTGTCAGGCCGGGTTCCACACCAGGCAGCGCACCGGGGTCGGGTTGTAGGCGTTGCACGGGTTGTTGAGTTGCGGGCAATTGGAGATCAGCACCACCACATCCATCTCGGCGCGCATCTCGACATATTTGCCGGGCGCCGACACGCCGTCCTCAAACGTCAACCCGCCTTCTGGCGTGACCGGCACGTTCATGAAGAAGTTGATGTTGGAGGCGATGTCGCGCTTGTGCAGGCCATAGGGGCTGTTGGCAATGGCCGCCATGAAACTGTCACGGCAACTGTGCATGGCGCGCTTTTCCAGGGCGTAGCGCACCGTGTTGCTTTCGCAGGAACAGGCGCCGCCCAGCGTGTCGTGGCGGCCACAGGTGTCGGCCACGAGGGTCAGCATGGGCCGGCCTGCGCTGGACATCAGCACGCTGCCCAGGCTCAGGTACAAAGCGCCCTGGGCCTGGATGGTGTGCGTGAGGCTGTAATGTTCTTCGGCGTCGTCGGCGTTGAAGAACAGGGTGTCCACAGCCTGGTTGCCCTCACTGTCGACAATGCGAAATAGCTGGCCTTTGGCAATTTTTTGCAGCCAGGGTTCGCCCGCTGGCACGATGGCATCCACAACGGCATGCGCCGGGTCAAGATCACTGAGTTGAAGATTGGCAGACATGGTGATTTCCTTGGAATGAGGGGGCAGACGAATGGGCTGTGTGGGCTGCACGGGTTCACAAGAACCAGCGCTCGGTGTTGATGAAACCGCGGCCGTTTTCCGGGCAGTGCAGGCGGCAGGGGTCATTGGCGCCGGCCGTGCCCGAGCGCCAGGCGGTCAAGCGCACCGGCCCGGGCGCATAGGCCGGCGCGGGGTCCAGCGGGTGCGGCGCGGCCGACAGCATCACCAGCACATGCATCTCGAAGCGCAGGTTCACATGCTGGCCGGCCTGCCGGTGCGCCGTCTCGAACTGCAGGCGGCCCTGCGCATCGGCAGTCACTTTGCTGAAAAAGTTGACATTGGCGTTGAGGTCGCGGCGGCCCAGACCCCATTTGTTGAGTTCCACCACCAGCCCGTCCTGGCCACTGCGGAACATGCCGTTGCGGTGTTCCTGGTAACGCGCCTGGCCATACTTTTTTTCCACGCCAGCCGCATCCAGCACCCCGGAAAAGGTGTCGTGCCAGCCGCAACTGTCTTCCGAGATGGAACACAGCACCCGCCCCATGTCCGAATAACACACATGGCCCTGCGTCAGGAAAGCCGTGTGCTGCGCCTTGAGCGTGTCGGGCATGTTGTAGCGCACGGTCTTTTCCTCCTGGTTGAAAAACAGCGCGGACACGTTGGCGTTGCCGTTCAGGTCGGTCAGGCGCAGGGTGTTGCCGCGGCGCAGCAGGCCCGACCAGTGACAGCCCCCCGGTAGCGATTCTTCCCACAGCACCAGTTCGGGCGAAAAACAGGCTGACGTTAAAGGCACCGCAGCGCGTGCCAGGGCAGGTAAATCATCAAAAGCAAGGGGCATGTTGACCTCGTTAAAAAATTGAAAGTAAAAAGAACGATGTGTTCTGAATAAACCTGCCCCAACAGCGCTGCGGGTGACGTTTAACTGCGTGGGCATATCGAAAGGGCATTTCACGCTAATCAGGTCTCAGACCCCGGCGCTTTGCAGGTTGAGCTGTTCCAGCATGTCGAGGTCGGTGGTGATGCCGGTACTCTCGCGGATGCGCGCCAGAATCTCGGCACGCAAGGCCCGAAACGGCTCGCTGTGCTTCATGTCC
>WOZN01000013.1 GCA_011620245.1 Acidovorax sp. | reverse complement strand
CTCTGGCGCATCCCGACGAGCGGGACGCCTTGTACGAGGCCGCCCGCAAGGAGGGGATATTGGGCCGGCGGTTCTTGTAGCGGTCTATCGGTCTATCGGCCTGTCGCCATGGGCGGCAGCATGTCAGCGCCAAGGGGGCGGGGTCTGCACTTGTTGCACTTCAGACTTGAATCTGCCAACTTTAATATGGGAGACAACTCATGCAGTTCGAAAGCAATGTCGTGATAGGAGTCGGCTCGGAGGGCGCTTGCGCCGGTCCGCGTTTGGCGCTTGGCAAAATCGCACACGCGCAGATTGCAACGCGCATCAATTGGAGCCACTCAGAATGTCGAGGCTGATTGCGTTCATCTACGGTGCCGCCTGTTATCTCTTCTTTCTTGCGGTATTCGCTTACCTGGTCGCCTTTGTTGCCGACATTCCGGTATCTGGTCTGGTCCCCAAGACGGTGAGTCACGGTGTTTCGTCAGGGGCAGGCGGTGCAATGGTCCTGAACACCTTGTTGATACTGCTGTTTGGGCTTCAGCACAGCATGATGGCCCGCTCGGGTTTCAAGAAGTTCATTCAAGCTGCGGTTGCGCCGCACATCGAGCGCAGCACCTATGTGCTGGCCTCCAGCCTCGCATTGGCCTTGCTGATGTGGCAGTGGCAACCCATCGACGGCATGGTCTGGCAATTCGAGGCAAGGTTTGCGAAGTACCTGCTATGGGCGCTGTTCTGCTTTGGCTGGGTGCTGATCTTTGTGGCGACCTTTCTGACGGACCATTTCGATTTGTTTGGCCTGCGCCAGGTTTACCTGAACATGGTGGGAAAGAGCTACACAAACGTCGAATTCAAGACGGTGTTTCTCTACAAGATGATGCGCCACCCCATGATGTCGGGCATGTTGATCGCGCTGTGGGCGACCCCGGTGATGACGATGTCGCATCTGCTGCTCTCTGCGGGCTTGTCGATCTACGTCTTCATTGGCATTCATTTTGAGGAGCGCGCCCTGCTGAGGCACCTGGGTGATAACTATGCGCAGTGGCGCAGCAAAACGCCCATGGTCTTGCCGGGGTGGCCGCGACGGGAATGTTGACATTTCGATGGGGTCCAAGGCCCATCAAACAAGGGGCCGCCGACTACCGGCTCCTGGTCGTTACTTTAGTAGTCTGTCCATCAAGAAAAGGGAAATACCATGCCAAAGTTCATTATCGAGCGCGAAATTCCAGGCGCCGGCAAGATGTCCGCAGAAGAGCTGCGCGGCGCCGCGCAGCAATCCAACAGCGTGATTCAGAAGCTCGGTCCCGATATTCGTTGGGAACACAGCTATGTGACGGGAGACAAGATTTTCTGTGTCTACGAGGCCCCCAACGAAGAGCTGATTCGCGCGCATGCGCGGGAAGCCGGGTTTCCGGCCAACACGATCACACCCGTGGCCGCTGAGATGGGTCCGGCTACTGCCGCCTGAGAGCTTGCGATATTTTCGTCGCAAGAGGTAAGAGGCAAGGGGTCAGGTCGGGCAGACAGTGGGGCGAATCGATCGACAGGGACAGGCGCTCCTGATGTCTGCTCCCAAAATCAATCCATACGGGAAGGAAGTTTCTGTAACGATGCGTTGGCGTTCATTTCAGGTTTGCCATCGCATCTGCGCTGCATCATGTCGCGTAGCTCTGGCTACATATTTTTCCCGTTTGGGTCTCGCTCGCAGGTTCGACGGGTTTCCGATTTGTTAATAAGGAGTTTTTGTGAGGTTGAAATTTTTCACTCTGGCCTGCGCGCTGACAGCGATGGCAAGCATGGCAGGGCTGCCCGCTCGGGCCGCTGATCATTCGCATCATGAATCCGGACATGCGACCATGCCCGCCAAAAAGTCGACGGTAGCGCCGAGCCCGCTGCCGACCATCACGATTGTTTCTCCGGTGGAGGGGGCCCAGGTCGACCCCACCATCGCGGTGGTGTTCGAGACTGACGGAGATCTCGCGAAAATGACCATGGATGCCAAGGAGTTGGGTAACCATCTGCATGTCGATATTGATGGCACGTCTCTGATGCCCATGATGAAAGACCTGGTGCCGCTGGGCAAGAACCAGTACCGCTATGTGTTTGATCTGCCGGTCAAGCCGGGCAAGCACGTGGTCAGCCTCTATTGGTCCGATGCCCAGCACAATGCCATCGAATCTACCGTGCGCAAGGTCAACGTTTCGGTCGGTTCGGCTGCAGGAATGAAATAGGTGAAAGCCCAATGGGTGCCTTGAACATGATCTTCCAATTCAAGCCCGCATCGATGTTGACCGGCTTGGGCGACCGTATCGTGCTGCGTGGTGCTGCGGTGCTGATGGCAGGGCTGATGGCGCTTGCGTTTGCCCCGGCTGCCCTGGCACACGCGGCGCTGGTGAAATCGGAACCGGCGCGGCGCGCCGAGCTGAGCAAGGCGCCCAGTCAGGTGCGGCTGTGGTTCAATGAAAAGATTGAGCCCGCCTATGCGACGATCCATGTGTTCCGGCAAGACGGCGTGCCGGTGGTGCACCCGCCCGCACGGGTCGACAAGGACGATGCCAAGCTGCTCGTGCTGCAACTGCCACCGCTTGATCCCGGCGTCTACACCGTCAAATACCGGGTGCTGTCGGTCGATGGACACACGGTCGACTATGGCTACACCTTCACGGTGAAGAGTGCCTCGGGTTCGCCGTAGATGGAGTTTATTGGCGTCGCCCTGCGCTGGCTGCAACTGGGCGCCGACCTGGGCTTGGTCGGCGGTTTTTCCCTGCTGCTGCTCGCTGGGCCTTGCCCTGCCCGGGCGGTCGCGCGCTGGCGGCATGCCCTACTGATCGCGGCTTGGTGGCTGGCGGTCTTGCTGCTTTTCGCTGGCGTGGGCCTGCTGATGGTGCAGACCGCGGCGGTGATGGGGCGGGCGGAATCTGCCCTGCGCTGGGCAGACGTTTCGCGTTTGTTGGACAACACGCGCTACGGCAGCGTGTGGCAGGCGCGACAGGCCATTGTGCTGGTGCTGCTGATCTTGCTTGCGGCTCAGCGCCGTTTGGTGGCCTGGTGCGGCGAGCGCGGTTTCGATGCCCTGCTGCTGTTCCTGGCGCTGACGCATGTGGCGGCGGCTGTGCTGACCGGGCACGGTGCAGCCACTGAACCGATCTGGCTGGCCGGCAGCGGCCACCTGGTCCATCTGCTGGCCGCCGGGCTATGGGCAGGTGGTTTGCCAGCACTCATCCTCGGCATACAACTGGCCGCACGCAGTGACGATCCCGTCGCCCGGGCATATTTCGCTGTGGCGCTGCGCCGCTTTTCAGTGCTTGCGACAGCGAGCGTGCTGCTGATCGTGGTTTCCGGTTCGGTCATCGGCTACTTGCAGCTTGGTGCGCCGACGGCATGGCCGGGCGGCGGTGAAGGCCTGCTTTCGGGCTTGTTCACCTTGCTGGAGCGCACGGCCGCGCCGCTGATCGCGTCAAATTATGGGCTGCTGGTGTTGGCCAAGATCGGCTTGCTCGTGCCCGTTTTGCTGGTTGCGGCGCGTGTGCGCTTCGACTATATGCCCCGTGTGGGTGACTTCCGGTTTGACCAGCGTGCGTCACTCGCTGGCGTGGCGCGTCTGGTGCGGATAGAGCTGGCGGTCGTGCTGGTCATCTTGCTCGCAGCGGCAACCATCAGCGGTACTTTGCCCGCTGCGCACGACCAACTGGTGTGGCCGTTTTCATTTCGATTCTCGGTTGCGGCGACCTGGAGCGAGGACTGGGTGGCATGGCGGGTCACGGCTGGGGTGCTGTTGTTGGTCATCAGCGTGGTGCTTGGCGCGGCAGTGCGACTGCGCCTGCGCGGCATCGACGCCAAAGCCGGTGCCGCGCGGGTGCGTGGCCTGGCGGCCATGGCGGCGTTCACGCTACTGGCCGGTCTCGCCTTGAGCTTGCCGGCGCTGACGGTGGATGCTTATCCGGACACCTATCGCAGCACCGACACGGCCTATGCCGCCGTGTCGGTGGCGCGCGGCGCTGAACTGTATGGGCAGCACTGCGTTGCCTGCCATGGCGCGGGTGGCAAGGGCGATGGGCCGGAGGCGGCGCGCCTGCCCAAGCCTCCCGCCAACCTGACCGAACCGCACACGGCCTTGCACACGGCCGGCGATATGTTCTGGTGGCTGACCCACGGCCTGCCTGCGGGCGGCATGCCGGGCTTCGAATCGAAACTGTCGGTCGAGGAGCGCTGGGACGTGGTCAACTTCCTGCGCGCCTTTTCTGCCGGATACCAGGCCCGCATTCTTACGCCTTCCGTGGTGCCCGGGAAGCCCTGGCTGGCCCCGCCGGACTTCAATTTCACCACCACCGCGGGGACTTCGACCGCGCTCAAGGATTACCGCGAGCGCCAGGCGGTGCTGTTGGTCTTCTATACCTTGCCGCTATCGCAGGCGCGTCTGGACCAGTTGGCGAGTTCGTATGCTGCGCTGCGCGCGCGCAACACCGAGGTGCTGGCGATTCCCTTGCCTGACACGCATGGCCTGCCACCAGTGGCGCTTCCTTACCCGCAGGTGAGTGACGGTGCCCGTGAGGCCGCGATGGCCTATCTTCTGCTCCGGCGGACCCTGTCCGATCCCGGCCGCAGCGTGCTGGGCGAACCACCGCCGCATCTGGAGTTTCTGATCGATCGCTTCGGCTATGCACGCGCGCGCTGGCGGCCTGCAAACACGGTCAAAACGCAAGGTGGGGACTGGCAGGACATGGATTTTTTGCTGCGCCAGATCGATCTGATCAACGCCGAACCGCGCCTGTTGCCGTCACCCGACGATCACGTTCACTGAAGTCTGCTGTCCAGCGCAGAGAGCCCAGTGAGGTTGCCCCTGAAAAGTGGAGTTCTTAGCCCTTGTTGAAAATACCGACAAGG
>WOZN01000253.1 GCA_011620245.1 Acidovorax sp. | reverse complement strand
GTAAAAAATGGACCGCTGCGGTCCATTTGCAGCCGACGATTTCCAAGTCCGACAGGCTCCTGGGATGATCCAGCGAGTGAGGTCCACAGACTCCATTTTCCGGCGCTGATACAAGCCGCGATCAACGGCCCTCACCGCAACCACCCTCCGCACAAATCAAGCCCATTCCATCACACTGTGGCAATACCGCCATATGGCTGTGCTGTACAGGGCGCGAGGGTTCGGCGATGATAGAGTGTTTTCATCCACCACTAATTGCCCGGGTTACATGGCCGCTGTCGATACTGTCCAGAAAGAAGCCTCCTCGATAGCCCTTCCAGGATTGGGCCGCGCGCTGATGTCAGCAGGCAAGCTGACGCAAAAATCAGCCGAGGAAATTTACAAAAAGTCGCAAATTAACCGCACCAGCTTTATCGCTGAATTGACAGGC
Source organism: Acidovorax sp. (assembly GCA_011620245.1). Taxonomy (GTDB): domain Bacteria; phylum Pseudomonadota; class Gammaproteobacteria; order Burkholderiales; family Burkholderiaceae_C; genus Acidovorax. The sequence continues at coordinate 4,440 of WOZN01000253.1, read as the reverse complement.
TCGGGCGCCGTTTCCGCTTCGGATCTGGCGCATACCGTTTCGGCAGTTTTTGGCGCACCATTGCTGGATCTGGATGCAATCGACCCCTTGCGTCTTCCCAAAGATCTGCTAGACGCCAAAATTTGCAGCGCCTACAGGGTGGTTGTCCTCAGCAAAAGAAACAATCGGCTTATCGTGGCGACGGCGGATCCAACCGATCAGGAGGCCGCCGAGAAAATCAAGTTCACCACCCAAATGGGGGTGGACTGGATTATTGCCGAATACGACAAACTAAGCCGCCTGGTGGAAAGCAGCGCAAAATCCACCAGCGAAGCCATGGATACGCTGAGCAGCGGCAGTGGTGATTTTGAATTCGATGATCTGGCAGTGGAAGAAGCCATAGAGAGCGCAGACGCTGGAAGCGAAGTTGAAGATGCTCCCATCGTCAAGTTTCTGCACAAAATGCTGCTCGATGCCTTCAATATGCGGGCATCTGATCTGCATTTTGAACCCTATGAGCATCATTACCGGGTGCGCTTTCGCATCGATGGCGAATTGCGCGAAATCACTTCTCCTCCCATTGCCATCAAGGACAAATTGGCCTCCCGCATCAAGGTTATCTCGCGCCTCGACATTTCCGAGAAAAGGGTGCCCCAGGATGGACGGATGAAACTGAAGGTGGGGCCCGATCGGGTCATCGACTTTCGTGTCAGCACGTTGCCTACGCTGTTTGGCGAGAAAATCGTGATCCGTATTCTGGACCCCAGCAGTGCGAAACTCGGCATCGATGCCCTCGGCTATGAGGCCGTGGAGAAAGAACGCCTGCTGGCAGCCATTGGGCGCCCCTACGGAATGGTTTTGGTTACCGGCCCTACCGGGTCGGGCAAGACGGTGTCGCTCTATACCTGCTTGAATCTGCTCAACAAGCCTGGGGTCAATATCGCCACGGCCGAAGATCCTTCTGAAATCAACCTTCCCGGGGTCAACCAGGTCAATGTCAACGAAAAGGCGGGGCTTACCTTTGCGGCGGCCCTCAAGGCATTTCTGCGCCAGGACCCTGACATCATCATGGTGGGTGAAATCCGGGATCTGGAGACCGCCGACATTTCCATCAAGGCGGCGCAGACGGGGCACCTGGTACTGTCAACGTTACACACCAATGACGCCCCCACCACGCTGACCCGCATGCGCAATATGGGAATTGCGCCCTTTAATATTGCATCCAGTGTCATATTGATAACAGCCCAGCGCCTGGCCCGTCGGCTTTGTCCATTGTGCAAGACACCTGCGGACATTCCTTACGAAGCCCTGGTGGATGCGGGCTTTGCGGAGGAAGAGGTCGATGGTTCATGGGTGGCCTACCGTCCCGTGGGCTGCTCTGCCTGCAACAACGGGTACAAGGGCCGCCTGGGGATTTATCAGGTCATGCCCATCACCGAGGAGATTCAACGCATCATCCTGCGCGACGGCAGCGCGCTGGAGATTGCCGAACAGTCGAAGCGGGAGGGCGTACGCTCCTTGCGTGATGCGGGTCTGCATAAAGTCAAACTAGGTCTCACTTCACTGGAAGAAGTGCTGGCAGTGACCAACGAATAAATCAAGGACGAGGGAGCATCATGGCGACCGTAGCATCCAAGCGCGATATCAAGGACTTCGTCTTTGAGTGGGAAGGTAAAGACCGCAACGGAAAGATTGTCCGCGGAGAGACCCGTGCCGTCGGCGAAAACCAGGTGCAGGCCATGTTGCGGCGCCAAGGGGTTTTTCCCACCAGGATCAAGAAGCGCCGTATGCGCTCGGGCAAGAGGATCAAGCCCAAGGATATTGCCTTGTTCACCCGCCAGCTGGCCACCATGATGAAGGCGGGGGTTCCATTGCTGCAGGCATTCGACATCGTGGGACGCGGCAACACCAATGCCAGCGTGACCAAATTGCTCAACGATGTGCGGTCGGATGTCGAGACCGGAACCTCGCTGAATGGCGCGTTTCGCAAATACCCCATGTATTTTGACAGCCTGTATTGCAACCTGGTCGAGGCGGGCGAAGCAGCGGGTATTTTGGACGCGCTTCTCGATCGCCTGGCGCTTTACATGGAAAAGACCGAGGCCATCAAGTCCAAAATCAAGTCAGCGCTCATGTACCCGATTTCGGTGGTGATCGTGGCGTTTGTGGTGGTCACCGTGATCATGATTTTCGTGATTCCGGCCTTCAAGGAAGTATTCACTTCGTTCGGCGCAGATTTGCCCGCCCCTACCCTTTTTGTCATGGGTATCAGCGAAATTTTCGTGAAATGGTGGTGGTTGATTTTTGGCGTGCTGGGTGGTGGTTTTTACTTCTTTATGCAGGCTTGGCGCCGCAATGAAAAAGTCCAGATGTTCATGGACCGGTTGCTGCTGCGCATCCCCATTTTTGGCGCGCTGATTGAAAAGTCCTGCGTTGCCCGCTGGACCCGGACGCTCTCGACCATGTTTGCAGCGGGTGTGCCCCTGGTGGAGGCCCTGGACTCCGTGGGGGGCGCTGCAGGGAATTCGGTCTATTCCATGGCGACCGACAAGATTCAGCAAGAAGTTTCTACCGGAACTAGCCTGACTGCAGCGATGGGCAATGCCAATATCTTCCCATCCATGGTGCTGCAGATGTGCGCCATTGGGGAAGAGTCGGGTTCCATTGACCACATGCTGGGCAAGGCGGCCGATTTCTACGAAGCGGAAGTGGATGACATGGTGGCCGGCCTCTCCAGCCTCATGGAGCCCATCATCATCGTTTTTTTGGGCACCATCATTGGTGGCATCGTGGTGTCGATGTACCTGCCAATCTTCAAGCTCGGCCAGGTCGTCTGATGGGCGTGGATATCTGGGCAGAACCCGCCATCGCGGGCCTCGTAGGTTTGCTGCTGGGCAGCTTTCTCAATGTCGTGATTCACCGCTTGCCCAAGATGATGGAGCACCAATGGGCCCAGGAGCACGCGGCATTCGCGGCCGGCGCCCATGCCCCGCCAACGGCAAGCAGCGAAGCCACTTTCAACCTGTGGACTCCCCGCTCCAGATGCCCCTCATGTGGGCATGCGGTGCAGTGGTATGAAAACATTCCGGTGTTGAGCTATCTGTTTTTGCGCGGACGCTGCTCTGCGTGCCATGTTCGCATCAGCGCGCGCTACCCCCTGGTAGAAATTCTTACCGCAGCGCTTTTTGCATTCTGCGCCCACCAATGGGGTTTGACGCCCAAGGGCCTTGCCTGGTGCGGCTTCTCGGCCGCCATGGTGGCCCTGGCATTCATCGACTGGGACACCACCTTGCTGCCCGACGACATCACGCTGCCCTTGCTCTGGGCAGGATTGCTGGCGTCGGCCGGGCGCTGGATCGATGTTCCCCTGCTGGCTTCTGTGACGGGTGCTGCAGCAGCTTATATCTCGCTGTGGCTGGTGTACTGGGCCTTCAAGCTTGCGACGGGCAAGGAGGGCATGGGATATGGCGACTTCAAGCTCTTTGCCGCCCTGGGTGCCTGGTTTGGATGGCAGGCCCTGGTCCCCATCATCCTGATGTCTTCGGTGATCGGCGCACTGGTAGGGATTGGCCTGAAGGTCTTCAACAACCTGCGTGAAGGCGGCTATGTTCCTTTCGGTCCCTTCCTGGTGGGCGCCGGCCTGACGGCCATGGTGTTCGGGCCGAATGCCATTTTGCAAACAGTACTGAACCTGTTCGGTTTGTGATCATGCAGCGGCCAACGCATTTGGGCCTGACCGGGGGCATTGGCAGCGGCAAAAGCACGCTGGGGCAGATGCTTCAGTCCTGCGGCGCGGCGCTGATTGATGCGGACGCCATTGCCCGCAGCGTCACCGCGCCCGGTGGCGCCGCCATTGCAGACATCCGGTCCGCTTTCGGCCAGGAAGCTATCGATGCCACCGGCGCCATGGACCGCGCCCGCATGCGCGCACTGGTCTTTGCCAACCCCCAGGCACGCGCCCAGCTCGAAGCCATCGTGCATCCCTGGGTGACACGGCTGTGCGACCAGCAAGCACGGGACGCCGCCGCCGCAGGGCATCGTGCCATCGTTTTCGACATTCCCCTGCTGGTGGAATCGGGCCGCTGGGCGCGCAGGCTCGATGCCGTGGTGGTGGTGGATTGCAGCGCCGAGACGCAGATCCAACGCGTCATGGCGCGCAACGGGCTGCAGCGCGCCGCCGTTCAAGCCATCCTGGACACACAGGCATCGCGCAAGGCCCGGCGCGCTGCTGCGGATGCCGTGGTTCTGAACGATGGCATTGCGCTCGATGTATTGCAAAGCCATGCCATGCAGCTTGCATGCCTGTTCGGGCTATGATGCGGATCAACTTTCTTGTGCCCGCTTTCCATGCCGTGCGCCAGCGGCGTCAGAACATCCACTGAGCCCCCAGGAATCCGCCAGCGTGATCCTTTACGAATACCCCTTTAACGAACGCATCAGAACCTATCTGCGGCTGGAGCA
>WOZN01000346.1 GCA_011620245.1 Acidovorax sp. | reverse complement strand
GGTCTTTTTGGCCTGCAGCGCTTATGCATCAAGCGCCAACAGCTATAAAAACAGTAGCACAACCCATGGTGTCGGTCACCACACCACGGGCTCCGGCTCCAGCCGGATGCCAAAACGCTCGTACACGCTGGTCTGGATGGCGCGGGCCAGCGTCACCACTTCGCCGCCGGTCACGCTGTCGCCGCCCTGCCCCCGGTTGACCAGCACCAGCGCCTGCTTTTCATACACGCCGGCCTTGCCGATGGACTTGCCCTTCCAGCCGCAGGCATCGATGAGCCAGCCCGCCGCCAGCTTGATGCTGCCGTCGGCCATGGGGTAATGCACGATCCTGGGCTCGCGCGCGATGATGTCGGCGCACTGCTCTGGCGTCACCGTGGGGTTCTTGAAGAAGCTGCCCGCGTTGCCCAGCACGGCCGGGTCGGGCAGCTTGGCGCGGCGGATGTCGCACACCCAGTCGAAAATCTGCCGCGCCGTGGGCTGATCGACTGCGGCCTCGGCGCGCCGGCGCTCCAGATCGAGATACCCGAGCACCGGTTTCCACGGCTTGGGCAGGCGCAGGCGCACCCGGGTGATCACGGCGCGGCCCGCCAGTCCCATGCCGCGCGGCAAGCCGCCCTCGGTTTGCGACGGCGAAGGCGCGTGCTCGAACACCGAATCCCGGTAGCCAAAAGCGCACTGGGCGGCATCGAGCGTAAAACTTTGGCCGGTGGCCAGGTCCACTGCATCCAGCGATTCAAAGCGGTCCTGCAACTCCACCCCATAGGCGCCGATGTTCTGCACCGGCGATGCACCCACCGTGCCGGGAATCAACGCCAGATTTTCGAGCCCCGGAAATCCCTGCGCCAGCGTCCAGGCCACAAAGGTGTGCCAGACCTCGCCCGCACCCGCCTCGACGATCCAGGCCCGGTCGGTTTCTTGCACCAGGCGCAGGCCCTTGATCTCCATCTTGAGCACCAGGGGCTTTACATCGCCCGTCAGGATGATGTTGCTGCCGCCGCCCAGCACCAATTTCGGCAAGGGGGCCAGTTGTGCATCCGCCAGAACAGCGTGCAGATCGTCCACGGAACGCACCCGGACCAGGGTGTGGGCGCGTGCGGCGATGCCAAAGGTGTTGCACGGCTGCAAAGGGACGTTTTTCTCGACTACCATTGGCCCGATTGTCGCACCGGGGGCCTGCGCGCCTGTCCGGCCCACCCCGTTTTGCCAGAGCCCGAGAACCGCCATGCCCTCTTTTGACACCATCTGTGAAGCCAACCTCGTTGAAGTGAAAAACGCTGTCGAGAACACCGCCAAGGAGATCGGCACCCGCTTCGACTTCAAGGGCACCTCGGCCAGCATCGAGATCAAGGACAAGGAGATCACCCTGATCGGCGATGCCGAATTCCAGCTCACCCAGATCGAGGATGTGCTGCGCAACAAGCTCACCAAGCGCAACGTGGATGTGCGCTTCCTGGACATGGGCGATGTGCAGAAAATAGGCGGCGACAAGGTCAAGCAGGTCATCAAGGTGCGCAACGGCATCGAGAGCGAACTGGCCAAGAAGCTGCAAAAGCTCATGAAGGAAAGCAAGCTCAAGGTGCAGGCCGCCATCCAGGAGGACAAGGTGCGCGTCACCGGCGCCAAACGCGATGACCTGCAGGCGGCCATGGCGTTGATCCGCAAGGAAGTCAACGACATGCCCCTGTCGTTTGACAATTTCCGCGACTGACATCCCGGGCGCGGCACCTTGCGCCGCACACGCAATGTCGCCCCCCCATGCAACGCACCTTCTGGCACCTGCATCTCACCATGAAAAAGCACCATTTCCGCCCTGCCATTGCGTTGCTGGCCGCCCTGCTGCTGGCGCCCCTGTTCGCGCGCGCCCAGACGGTGGCCCTGGGCGGCATTCTGGGTGCCAAGGCCCTGCTCATCGTGAACAACAGCGCGCCCAAGGGTGTTGGCACCGGCGAATCCCATCAGGGCGTGAAAGTGGTTTCCGTCGGCAAGGACGAGGCCGTGGTGGAAATCGCTGGCAGCCGGCGCACCCTGCACCTGGGTGAAGCGCCGGTGAGCGTGGGCAGCAAGAGCGGCGGCAGGCGCGTTGTCCTGACCGCCGACAGCCGGGGGCATTTCGTCAACAGCGGCACCATCAACGGCAGCACCATGCAATACATGGTGGACACGGGCGCCTCCACGGTGGCCATTGGCCGCCCCGATGCCGACCGCATGGGCCTGAACTACCTGGCCGGCCAGCCCGTGCGCATGAGCACCGCCAACGGCATCACCCAGGGCTGGCGCATGAAGCTCGATTCGGTGCGCATCGGTGATGTCGAGGTGTTTGGCATCGAAGCCATCGTCACGCCCCAGTCCATGCCCTTCGTGCTGCTGGGCAACAGCTTTCTGACCGAGTTCCAGATGACCCGCACCAACGACCAGATGGTGCTGGAAAAGCGCCACTGACCCGCTGCCCATGCCTGTCCGACTTCCCCCTGGCAACCAGCGCCATGATGGCGAGTACGAAGACCTGCTGAGCCTGTGGTCCGATCTGGAATCGGCATTGTCCGTCGTGCTTTCGGCGCCGCTGCGGGTGCAGGATTTTGCGGCCAAGGTGCGCCAGCTTGACCGCTGGCTGCAGGACCTGGTGGCCCATGACATCGATGCTGCGCTGTACCTGATGTTCCAGCTGGCCTCCACCTCCACCGTGGGCTACAGCGCATCGCACGCCCTGGTGTGCGGCACCCTGTGCCACATCATGGCGCAGGAGTTGCAACTGCCCCCCCGGGAGCGCGACAGCCTGGTGCGTGCCGCACTCACCATGAACATCGGCATGACGGCGCTGCAGGATGTGCTGGCCGGGCAGCGTGAAAAGCCCAGCCCTGCGCAGCAGGAAGCGATTCGCAGCCACCCCCGGGAAAGCCAGGCGTTGCTGGAGCGCCTTTTCATTACCGACAGCCTCTGGCTGGGCGTGGTGGGCCAGCACCATGCCAGCATGTCTGACCGCATACCGCTGGCCCACCAGGAACCCCAGGACCGGCTGACCCGCATATTGGGCACCATCGACCGCTACGCCGCCATGATGAGCCCGCGCAAATCGCGCGCCGGCCGCAGCGCCACCGATTCGGTGCGCGCCATCGTGGGCCACGAAGTCGATCAGCGCGACGAGGTGAGCTACACGCTGGTGCGCTCTGTGGGGCTGTGCCCGCCCGGCACCTTTGTGCGCCTGGACAACGGCGACACGGCCATCGTGCTGCGCCGGGGCGAAAAGGCCAACCAGCCCCTCGTGGCCAGCCTGCTGGACCGCGCGGGGGCGCACCACGCGCGGCCCGGCATCTACCAGACCGCCACGGCAGGCAAGCCGCGCATCCAGTCGGCACTGGCCCGCTCCGCCGTGACGGTGGAGCTCAACCACCGCACGATGGTGCGGCTGGGGCTGTATGCGGCGGCACAGCACAGCTCGGGCCTGATGGGGCTGGTGACGGCGTCCGGAGCGCTCTGAGTCAACAGCGTCAGCCAGCGCCGCCGCCAGCCAGCGCAAACGGCTCGCCGGCAGAACGCCCGGCACGGCGCCCGCGGCCGGGCGAACTGCGTGGGTGGCCCATGCCAGGCGATGCGCTACGGCCTGTCTTTTGGCGCAGGGGCCGCCCTGGACCGGCCCAGGCGCGATTCCTTGCCTTCGATCAGGCGCCCGATGTTCTCCTTGTGGCGCCAGGCCAGCAGCATGGCCATGATGGCAATGGCCACGGCAATGCTGGTCTCGGCATACCAGGCCACGCCGCTGGCCAGCAGGTAATACACGGGTGCAAACACCGCAGCCACCAGCGAGGCCAGCGACGAATAGCGAAAGAAAAAGGCCACGATGAGCCAGGTGGCCGCCGTGGCCAGCCCCAGCCAGCCGCTGATGCCCAGCAGCACCCCCAGCGCGGTGGCCACACCCTTGCCGCCCTCGAAGCGGAAGAACACGGGCCACAGGTGGCCCAGAAAGGCCGCCAGCCCCACCAGCGCGACCGTGCCGTCCTCCAGGCCATAGGGTTTGCCAAACCAGCGCACCAGCACCACGGGCAGCCACCCCTTCACCGCATCCAGCAGCAAGGTGACGATGGCGGCGGCCTTGCTGCCCGAACGCAGCACGTTGGTGGCGCCAGGGTTCTTGCTGCCGTAGGTGCGCGGGTCATTGAGCCCCATCAGGCGCGTCACGATGACCGCAAACGACAGCGAGCCCAGCAGATAGGCAGCCACAGTGGCAAGGACGGGGTACACGGCGTTCAAATCAACTCCTTCGGGCAAACAACAACGCAGCGCAGGCGCGCCAGGGCGGCCTATTCTGCCAGCGCGCAATGCACCGGCGTGGCACCCAGCAACTGCACGCATACCTGCGGGTCGAGCTGCACCAGAAAACCGCGCCGGCCGCCATTGATGGCAATGCGCGGCAGCTCCAGCACCGACGCCTCGATGAACACCGGCATGGCCTTGCGCGTGCCAAACGGCGAGGTGCCGCCCACCAGGTAGCCGCTGTGGCGGTTGGCCACCTCGGGCTTGCAGGGCTCGACCGACTTGGCACCGATCTGCCGCGCCAGGTTCTTGGTGGACACCTTGCGGTCGCCGTGCATGAGCACGATGAGCGGCCTGGCGTCCTGGTCCTGCATCACCAGGGTCTTGACGACCATATGCTCATCCAGCCCCAGGCTGGACGCGCTGTGGGAACTGCCCCCATGCTCCACGTAGTCATAGGGGTGCTCGGTGAACGCCACCTTGTGCGCCTTGAGCATCTGCGTGGCAGGGGTCTCGCTCACATGCACGCCCTTGCTGTCTTTCTTGGCCATGGTTGCTTCAAAAATAATTGATTAGCAACTTGTCTCATATATCTCATCCCATCCGTTCGGGCTGAGCCTGT
>WOZN01000350.1 GCA_011620245.1 Acidovorax sp. | reverse complement strand
ATGCGCCCAAAGATGGCTAGGCAAAAGTACAAGTTATTGCTTTGCGAGCCCTAAGCGTGAAATATGCGGGTTAGCGACCCCTTGCAGCCGCTTCGGGCGGCTCACATCCCGAATGCCCCCGGGGCTTTGCCGGGGGGATGATTGCCCGACTAATGGTAAGGGTAAGGCGCTGGTAGCTATTGTTTTTGTAGTATCTGCTCGATCTGCAGGCCTATGTTGAGCACGGCATCGTCGTGCAGGGCACTGTGCCAAACCATCAGCCCGACCGGGAGTTCCCCGGCCTCATGACAGGGCAGGGACAGGGCGCAGCCATCGAGCATGTTCACCACGCTGGTGTTGCGCAGCAGCAGGGCGTTGATGCGAAAGAACTCGGCATCGCGCTCGGTGCCGGGTGCCACATCGGCGATGGGGGGCGCCACCAGGGGCACTGTCGGGGAGAGCAGGGCATCGTAGGGGGCCAGTACGGCTTCCATGCGGGCAATCCAGTGCTGGCGCGCGTGCAGCAGATCAATGTAGTCAGCGGCCACCATGGTGGCGCCGCGCTCGATGCGGCTGCGCACCCGCGGATCGTATTGCGGGGCACGCCGTGCCAGCAGGGGGCGGTGCCAGGCATGGCTTTCCGCTGCGGACAGGCTGCCGTTGGCCTGCATGGGGCCCAGTTCTGCCGTCAGGGGCAGGGCGATTTCTTCGATGAGCGCGCCCGCACGGCGCAAGTTGTCCAGTGTGCGAGTGAACGCCCGGGCCACGGTGGCATCAAGGCCGTCGAGGAAGGTGGTGGCGGGCACTGCCAGGCGCCAAAAGCGCAGCGGGGCGGGGCTGCGCGTAACGCGCCGTGCGGCCAGCACCTCGTGCACCACGATGGCATCGCGCACGCTGCGCGTCATGGCGCAGGCCGTGTCCAGCGTGGTGGAAAGCGCAATGGTGCCAGTGGTTGGGGTGAGGCAGGCCGTGTTCTTGAAGCCCACGATGCCATTGAGCGCCGCGGGGATGCGGATCGAGCCGCCCGTGTCCGAGCCCAGCCCCACAAACGCCGCACCGGTGGCCACCGAAACGGCTGCACCCGAAGAGGATCCTCCGGGAATTCTTGGCGTGCCTGGCAGCGCACCAAAGCGCCCATCCCAGGCTGCTGGCGTGCCAAAATGCGGGTTCACGCCCACGCCCGAAAAAGCAAACTCCACCATGTTCGTGCGGCCGATGACCGTGCCACCAGCCGCACGCAGGCGGGCGACGGCGGGGCAGTCCTGCTGTGCCGGTGCTGCGTCGGCCAGCGCTGTGGAGCCGGCGGTGGTGGGCTGGCCTGTGATGTCGAAGAGGTCCTTCACCGATACCGAAAGCCCGGCCAGTGGCAGCCGGTCGAGATCGCCTTGAACCACTGTGGTGCGCGCCGCCTCTGGCAAAAGGCGCACAAAGGCGTGGTCGCAGGCGGCAGACATCGCCACCTCCAGGCATTGCTCCAGTTCGGCCGGGGCGGTGCTGGTGTCGTCCTGCAGGCGCTGGCGGGTGGCGGTAAGGTCAATAAGCATGGCTGTGCTAGAATCTTTGGGTTTTGCCAAGAGTAGCAGTGTGTGCAATGCCTTCGGTGGTGTATGCGCGGCGGCGACGGCAAAACCAATCGCAAACCAGCCCTGTCAAGGTGTTGCGCCTTCGTGCAAATCACGGTGGCGCAAATATTGGGGCTGGATTTTAGACCCAACCTTTGGAGTATTTTTATGTCCGTTACCATGCGCGAAATGCTGGAAGCCGGTGTCCATTTCGGTCACCAGACCCGCTTTTGGAACCCCAAGATGGCCCCCTACATCTTCGGCCATCGCAACAAGATTCACATCATCAACCTGGAAAAGTCGCTGCCACTGTTCCAGGAAGCCCAGAAGTTCGCCAGGCAACTGGCTGCCAACCGCGGCACCATCCTGATGGTCGGCACGAAGCGCCAGGCCCGCGAAATCCTGTCCGCCGAAGCGTTGCGCGCTGGTATGCCTTTTGTTAACCAGCGCTGGCTGGGCGGCATGCTGACCAACTTCAAGACCGTCAAGACCTCGATCAAGCGTCTGAAGGACATGAAGGCCCAGCTCGAAACCGGCCTCGACAGCCTGAGCAAGAAGGAGCAGTTGACGTTCAGCCGCGAAATCGCCAAGCTCGAAAAGGACATCGGCGGTATCCAGGACATGACTGCCCTGCCTGACGCCATCTTCATCATCGACGTGGGTTTCCACAAGATCGCCGTGGCTGAAGCCAAGAAGCTGGGCATTCCGCTGATCGGTGTGGTCGATACCAACCACTCGCCCGAAGGCATCGACTACGTGATTCCTGGCAACGACGACTCGGCCAAGGCCGTGATGCTGTACGCCCGTGGCATCGCTGATGCGATCATCGAAGGCCGTGCGAACGCCGTGAACGAAATGGTCAAGGCGGTTGCCCCTGAAGGCGGCGACGAATTTGTGGAAGTGCAAGAGTCCGCTGCCTGAAGTCCCGGCTGCGCGATGAGTCGCGGATAAAAGCGGGGCCCCTGGTGAGCCCCCTTTTTTTTAGCTTGAATCTGAACTGACTGAACTGAACACTGAAGGAATAAAGATGGCTGCAATTACCGCAAGCATGGTGGCTGAACTGCGTGGCAAGACCGATGCTCCCATGATGGAATGCAAGAAGGCACTGACCGAAGCCGATGGCAACATGGCCAAGGCCGAAGAGTTGCTGCGCGTCAAGCTCGGCACCAAGGCGGGCAAGGCTGCATCGCGCATCACCGCCGAAGGCGTGGTGGCGAGCTACATCGACGGCACCCGGGGCGCACTGGTGGAAGTCAACAGCGAAACCGACTTCGTGAGCAAGAACGACAGCTTCATGGCGCTGGCCAAGGCCGCTGCCGAACTGGTTGCCAAGCACAATCCCGCCGACTTGGCTGCCCTGGGCGCGCTGCCTTACGAGCAAGACGGCTTCGGTCCCACGCTGGAAGATGTGCGCAAGGGCCTGATCGGCAAGATCGGCGAAAATATGTCGTTTCGCCGCTTCAAGTATTTTGGCGGCAGCAGCAAGCTGGCTTCGTATCTGCACGGCTCGCGCATTGGTGTGGTCGTCGAGTTTGACGGCGACGAAGCGGCCGCCAAGGATGTGGCCATGCACATTGCCGCCATGAAGCCCGTGGCCCTGACCAGCGCTGAAGTGCCTGCCGAACTGATCGAAAAAGAGCGCTCGGTGGCGGCTGCCAAGGCGGCCGAAGACGCTGCCAAGGCCATTGCCGAAGGCAAGCCTGTGCAGTCCGACGAAATCGTTGCCAAACGCATCGAAGGCGGCGTGCAGAAATACCTCAAGGAAGTCTCGTTGTTCAACCAGGCTTTCGTGAAGAACGACAAGCAGACCGTCGAGCAGATGCTCAAGGCCGCCGGCACCACCGTCAAGGGGTTCACTCTGTACGTGGTCGGCGAAGGCATCGAAAAGAAGGTGGACGACTTCGCTGCCGAAGTGGCTGCCCAGGTGGCTGCTGCCAAGGCTGCTGCCTGATCGTTTTTGCAACCCCCAAGCCCTCGACACCATCACTGGAGAAATTTCCCATGACCCACGCTGCACCAGCCCACAAGCGCATCCTGCTCAAGCTGTCTGGTGAGGCGCTGATGGGGGATGATGCCTTCGGTATCAACCGCGCCACCATCGTCCGCATGGTGGAGGAGATCGCCGAGGTGACCCGCCTGGGCGTACAGGTGGCGGTGGTGATCGGTGGGGGCAACATTTTTCGTGGTGTGGCGGGCGGATCGGTCGGCATGGACCGCGCCACGGCCGACTATATGGGCATGCTGGCCACCGTGATGAACGCGCTGGCCCTGGCAGATGCCATGGACAAGCAGGGCCTGGTGGCCCGTGTGATGTCTGCCATTGCCATCGAGCAGGTCGTCGAGCCCTATGTGCGCCCCAAGGCCCTGCAGTATCTTGAAGAAGGCAAGGTCGTGGTGTTTGCGGCCGGAACGGGCAATCCGTTCTTCACCACCGACACTGCGGCCGCCCTGCGCGGCGCTGAAATTGGTGCAGAGGTTATTCTCAAAGCCACCAAGGTGGATGGCGTTTATACTGCCGACCCCCATAAGGATCCCACGGCTACACGCTACACGAAGCTCAGTTTTGACGAGGCGATGTCACGCAACCTGGGCATCATGGATGCGACGGCCTTTGCCCTGTGCCGCGACCAGAAGCTGCCTGTGCGCGTGTTTTCCATCATCAAGCATGGAGCGTTGAAGCGGGTTGTCATGGGTGAAGACGAAGGCACGCTGGTTTATGCCTGACCACCAGGCTCTGCCTGCCGCCTGCCTGCCCTGAGGAGAAACAATGACAATGACGATTGCCGACATCAAGAAAAACGCGGAAACCAAGATGGACCAGTCCATCGCGGCGTTCAAGAACAACCTGCAGAAAATTCGCACCGGCCGTGCCAATCCGGCCTTGCTGGACACCGTGCAAGTGGAGTACTACGGATCATTTGTGCCGTTGAGCCAGGTTGCCAACGTGGCCCTGCTGGATTCGCGCACCATCAGCGTGCAGCCCTGGGAAAAGGGCATGGGCGCCAAGATCGAAAAAGCCATCCGCGAAAGCGACCTGGGCCTGAACCCCGCGTCCATGGGTGACCTGATCCGCGTGCCCATGCCGCCCATGAGCGAAGAGCGCCGCAGGGAAATGACCAAGCTGGCGCGCAACGAGGGCGAAAGCGCCAAGATTGCCGTGCGCAACCTGCGCCGCGATGCCAACGAATCCGTGAAGAAACTGGTCAAGGACAAGCTCGCGTCCGAAGACGACCAGAAGCGCGCCGAAGCCGAAGTGCAGAAGTTCACCGACAAGCACATCGCCGAGATCGATTCTCTGGTGGCGGGCAAGGAACAGGAAATCATGGCGGTCTGA
>WOZN01000288.1 GCA_011620245.1 Acidovorax sp. | reverse complement strand
CAGCGTGCGCGTGGGGAGACCATGGACATGTTGCAGCGCTTGCTTCACCGTATGAACTACACCGCCCCGACCAACGACAAAGGGTAAGTCCGGTGAGAGACATGAGAGGCATCAGGGAGCACGGCTCTGGGCGCACGGATCCACCGGCCTCGGCCCACCCATCACGCCTGAGATCACGCCTGAGATCACGCCAGCTGCGAGCTTGTCCGGGCGACCAAGTTGCGCAAGTCTGTGCCAGGGTCCGCCAATGTTGCGCGGTCGGGCAGGGCGCCTCCAGTGATAAGACGCTTCAAGGACGTGAACTCGCGTGTGTTATTGACGCAACTGGCGCCGATGACCTGGCCGCGCAAGAGGTGAATCAGTGAGAATTTCTCCCCGCTTGCCATGTCACCCCGCACAATTTCATCGTCCCCGTGGGTGAGGCCGGCCACCCGAATGCGCAAGGCATATTGCTCGGACCAATACCAGGGCAGATCGCCGTAAGGCGGCGCAGCCGGATCTCGAGCAGGGCGCGTGCGGCGGCCATGCCCTGGTTTTGCGCATTGGACCAGGTCTCGATACGCTCAAAACGGCCGCTCACCGGGTGGCGCTGGCGCGTGACGTCACCGATGGCATAAACGTTCGGACAGGTGGTGCGGCCCCGCCCGTCGACAAAGATGCCGTCGTCGCAGGCGATGCCCGCAGCGCGCGCCAGCGCGTCGTTGGCGGTGACGCCGATGCCGACCACGACCAGGTCGGCGGCTATCCGGCTGCCATCGTCCAAAACGATGTGGGATTTACTGAAGCCCGTAACAGATCGCCCGAACCGCAAGTCAACACCCTGTTCGGCATGGTGCCGCGCAACGAATGAGGCCAGCGTTGCCGATGTGCCGCGGCTCATCAAGCGGGGCAGAAACTCGACCAAAGTGACGGCGACACCGAGTGCGCGAGCCGTGGCTGCCAGTTCGAGGCCGATCACGCCACCACCGATCACCAGCAGCCGGGCGCCCGGCTGCAGGCCGCTGCGGATGCGCTGCGCGTCGCCCAGCGTGCGCAAGGTCAGCACGGGCATGGGCGCACCCTGCAGCGCTGGCAAAACGCGGGGCGATGCTCCGGTGGCGAACACCAGCGTGCCATAGTTCAGGCAGCGGCCATCGGCCAGGTGGACTTCACGCGCCAGGGTATCCACCCGCTGCGCCGCCACGCCGCGCAGCCATTCGACGCCAGGCGCATGGCTCAGGTCGAGGCGAATCTTTTCAGCGTCGTCGTCACGCAAAAAATCTTTTGACAAGGGCGGGCGGTCGTAGGCCGGTTCGGGTTCGTCGGCAACGACGGTGATACCCCCTTGGAAACCGGCAGACCGCAAGCCGCCGACAAAGGAAATGCTGGCCAGGCCACCACCCAAGACGATGACCGGGGCCAAAGCCGAAGGGTTGCTCATGTTGTCGAGGCTCCTTTCGAGCCGAGCTTGAAAATCGATTATTGGAGAAAGCCGGCCGTTCTGATCACCGTCAGGGCCCGATGGATGTGCGCGGCCAGAAAGGCTTTGGCCTTGGTGGCGTCGCGCGCCATGACGGCGTTGAAGATATTGCGATGCTCTTCATGCACCTCAATCGGCGGCGGGCCCTTCAGCGCCGAAAGTCGCCGATACCGTTCGGTTTGTTGATAGAGTTGCGCGCGGAGTTTGCGCAGCCAGGCCGAGCGGCATGCGCCAACCAGTGCTTCGTGAAACTGGCG
Source organism: Acidovorax sp. (assembly GCA_011620245.1). Lineage (GTDB taxonomy): Bacteria > Pseudomonadota > Gammaproteobacteria > Burkholderiales > Burkholderiaceae_C > Acidovorax. The sequence goes on along the minus strand of WOZN01000288.1, from coordinate 3,168 downwards.
ATTGCGCTCCTCCCATTCGTCATAGGTGCCGGCGGCATCGGTGTGCAGCCGCTCCTCGGCGAGCGAGAGCTTGTGAAAGGCGCTGACCAGATCGGCTTCCCAGCTGTCCCGGCCCAGTCGGATGCTTTCTTCGAGCGCCTCGCATTCCAGCAGCACCCGCACGCGGGTCAGGTCTTCAAGGTCCGCCAGTGACATGGGTGCCACGTGAAAGCCGCGTTGCCCCTGCGACACGACCAGGGAGTCGGACACCAGCAGCGCCAGCGCCTCCCTCAGCGTTCCGGCGCTCACCTGGTACTGGAACTTCAGATGCTCGACGCGCAATTTCTGCCCGGAAGGGTGCAGGCCGTCGATGATGTCGCGGCGCAATTGGCGATAGGCTTTTTCTATCAGAGTTTGGGGTTGATCCGGGGTTTTTTTATCAACCAGAAGATCGGGAAAATCAAGAGACATGGTGCTGTGCAAGGGCTGGCGGTGAACGAAAACTTGGCGTGCAAGTACCTGTAAAGACGCCTGGAGCAACGCAGCGCGAAGCTTAGCAGTTGAAAATCTCGACAATGGTTAGGGTTTTCACCAATGGTTGCTTATAGTCCTATTAATCAAAAATCTCGACAATTATCAATTGTGCTGCAAATGCAGCCAGTCCCCGCAAACAAGACCATTTTTCACGGAGAAACCATGACCCCAGAACAATCCCCCGAAATCGGCAAAAGTATCGTTGCCGCCGGGTTGCGCACCAACTACCACGACCAGGGGCAAGGTTTCCCGGTGCTCATGATCCATGGCTCGGGTCCGGGGGTCAGTGCTTATGCGAACTGGCGGCCGGTCATGCCGGCGCTGGCCAAGTCGCGTCGCGTCATTGCGCCCGATATGGCGGGCTTTGGCTTTACCGAGCGCCCCGAAGGCATGGCATACACCATGGATGCCTGGGTCAAGCAGGCCGTCGGCCTGATGGATGCGCTCCATCTGGAGCAGGTCGATCTGGTGGGCAACTCCTTCGGTGGGGCGCTGTCGCTGGCCCTGGCCATCCGCCATCCGCAGCGTGTGCGCCGCCTGGTGCTGATGGGGGCGGCCGGTGTCGATTTCGAGATCACCCCCGCGCTGGACGCGATCTGGGGCTACACCCCGTCGTTCGAGAACATGCGCCAGGTGATGGACATGTTTGCATATGACCGCAACCTGGTTACGGACGAACTCGCGCAATTGCGCTACGAGGCCAGCAAGCGGCCCGGTTTTCAGGAATCGTACGCGGCCATGTTTCCGGCGCCGCGCCAGCGCTGGGTGGCGTCGCTGGCGAGCCGGGATGAAGACATTCGGGCATTGCCGCACGAAACCCTGATCATCCACGGCCGTGAAGACCAAGTGCTGCCGCTGTCGAACTCGATCCGGCTGCATGAGTTGATCCTGAACTCGCAGCTGCATGTGTTTGGCCGCTGCGGGCATTGGACGCAGATCGAACATGCGGCGCGCTTCGTCCAGCAGGTGAGCAGCTTTTTGGCCGAGGCCGACGCCGCCTCGTGATGCAAAAGATAGTCACCGGACCCCGCGATGCCAGCCCCTGCCTGCGCTCGATCCAGATCGAGCAGAGTGGCGAAGCCTACCTTTGCCGGGAAACCGAAACGTTGCTGGAGGGCATGACCCGGCTGGGCAGACGGGGTATTCCGGTAGGTTGCGTCAACGGCGGTTGCGGTGTGTGCAAGATCAGCGTCCTGTCTGGCCGGGTACGCCAAGTGGGGGCGATGAGCCGTGCCCATGTGTCGATCGAAGAAGAGGCGCGCGGTGTGTGCCTGGCCTGCCGCGTGGCACCGCTGGAAGACCTGACGGTTGAGGTGGTGGGCAAGATGACCAAGGCGTTCACCCTTGCCAATGTCGTCGGCGCTTCATCCTGAAGTGTTGGCGTTCTAACGAGTCAATAAAAGGAGATAGATGATGGGCATTATGCGAATCGGTCATGTCAGCCTGCGGGTGATGGACATGGCAGCCGCCGTCAAGCACTATGAAAACGTGCTGGGCATGAAGAAAACGATGGAGGACGAGCAGGGCAACGTGTATCTCAAGTGCTGGGACGAGTGGGATAAATATTCGCTGATCCTGACGCCGTCGGATCGGGCCGGCTTGAACTACGTAGCCTACAAGACCGAGCACGACATCGATCTGGATGCCTTCCAAAAACGCATAGAGGCCTACGGTATCGCAACCAAGATGTTGCCCGAGGGCACGCTGCAGTCCACGGGACGCATGTTGCAGTTCATGCTGCCCAGCGGCCACGAAATGCGGCTGTTCGCGATGAAAGAATGCGTGGGCACCGAAGTCGGTTCCAGCAACCCTGACCCTTGGCCCGACAACCTCAAGGGCGTGGGTGTCAAATGGCTGGATCACCTTGCCCTGGTGTGCGAACTCAACCCGGAGGCTGGTGTCAACCGCGTGGCTGAGAACGTCAAGTTTCTCAAGGAATGCCTGGACTTTTACCTGAGCGAGCAGATCGTCGTCGGCCCCGGCGGCGCAATCCAGGCGGCGGCCTTCATGTTCCGCGCCACCAAGCCGCACGACATTGCCTTTCTGCCTGGCCCCAAAGCAGGGCTGCACCACATTTCCTTCTTCCTCGACTCCTGGCACGACATCCTGAAGGCGGGCGACATCATGGCCAAGAACAAGGTCAAGATTGATCTGGCGCCGACCCGCCATGGCATTACGCGCGGCGAGACGATCTACTTCTTTGACCCCAGCGGCAACCGCAATGAAACCTTTGCCGGGCTGGGCTACCTGGCGCAGCCTGATCGCCCGGTCAACACTTGGTCCGAAGAAAACATGTGGCGCGGCATTTTCTATCACACGGGCGAGGCGTATCCCGCTTTCAGCGAAGTCTACACCTGAGGCCTGCCGTGGCCCCCTGTGTTGTCCGGCGCTGCGCGCTCTCGCGCCGCCTGCAGGCCGGCGACCATTTCCGCGTCACCCCAGTGCAGTGTTCGACGCTATGCGGCACATAAAACCGCGCCTTTTGGCGCATGGCGGCGTTGCAAATCCTCGCGATAGCTACGGCTATCGCTGCGGTTTGCGCCTTGCCCTGCATCACGCATCGTTTTTATTTGTGCTGCCAAGCATCGAACACTGCACTAGGCGGCATCGGCGGCTGCTCGGTGCGCTTTCACTGACTTTTCCGGAAATTCTGCA
>WOZN01000127.1:3375-4887 GCA_011620245.1 Acidovorax sp. | reverse complement strand
CAACCCACCCAACCCACTGAGGAACCCACATGCCCGCCAGCACAGAACCCCGCAGCGGCATTAAATACGGCTGGACTCTCGGCGAGTCCGGTTGGCCGGCCGACATGAACGCCAACCTGCTGCGCATCGGCCGATTCGGCTTCCACCTGAGCGTCAAGGACCGCGACCTAGCCACCCCTCCCGGCACCCCCACCGCGGGCGACACCTACATCATCGCCGCCAGCCCCACCGGCGGCTGGTCCGGCCACGCCACCGAAGTCGCCATCTGGGACGGCTCCGCCTGGGTGTTCGGCGTGCCCAGATCCGGATGGCTGGCCCACATCGAAGACGAACAAAAACTCTCCATCTACCGCGCCGGCGCCTGGTCCGCCGGCATCGCCATCTGACCCCAAACCGCCCCACCCCCGCTCCGTCTCAAACCAACAGCAAATTTGTCTCAAACCAACCGTCGCGCTACATGTAGCAGATGTCGCAGCCCATGGGCAGGCCCAGCAACTTGCCGCAGAAATGGTCCTCCAGCCCGGCTCGGATGATCTGTTTGCCGTCATACAGGTACTCCGGACCGATGAAGCCGACCACGGTGTTGACCAACATCGGCCGGTAGCGCCGCGCCACCGCGTAGGCGCGCGCCTCGCAGGTCTGCTGATCGACGCCATGGTGGGCATCGGCCGACAGCGCGCTGCCCTGGCCGGTCTCGAAATACATGACGTTGTCACCCACCGTCCCGCGGCGCAGCGCGCGCGCCGCGGCGTGCGCTTCGTCGAGCAGCGCCAGCGTGATGCCGAAGGAGCGGTTGGCCGCTTCGGTGCCGGCGATGGACTGGAACACCAGGTCCACCGGCGCACCCACGGCCATGGCCTGCAGGGTGTTGGTCACGTGGGTGAGCACGCAGCTTTGCGTGGGCACAGCGCCGCGCTCGATGATCTCGGCCAGCACGTGGTTCAGCCGCACCAGGTCGGGCAGGCTGTCGGACGCCGGGTTGACGCCGATCACCGCATCGCCCGCCCCGTGCAGCAGGCCGTCGATCAGGCTGGCGACGATGCCGGCCGGATCGTCGGTCGGGTGGTTGGGCTGCAGCCGCACCGCGAGGTGGCCGCGCAGCCCCACGGTGTTGCGAAAGCGCGTGACCACCTCGCGCTTTTTGGCCACCAGCATCAGGTCCTGGTTGCGCATCAGCTTGCTGACGGCGGCCACCATCTCGGGCGTGAGCCCGGGCGACAAACGCGCCAACACCTCGGGCGTGGCCTGATCCGAGAGCAGCCAGTCGCGAAAGCCGCCCACCGTCAGGCCGCTGACGATCGCGAAGGCCGCGCGGTCGTGGCCGTCGATGATCAGGCGGGTGACCTCGTCGGTTTCATAGGGAATCAGCGCCTCGTCGAGGAAGCGCGGCAATGGCACGTCGGCCAGCACCCAGCGCGCCGCCACCCGCTCCTGTTCCGAGGTGGCGGCGAGGCCTGCCAGGCAGTCACCCGAGCGCAAGGGGGACGCCTTGGCCATGACTTCGCGCAGACT
>WOZN01000127.1:0-3275 GCA_011620245.1 Acidovorax sp. | reverse complement strand
TCATTTGGCCGCGGTTTCCAACATCGCGTCGTGCGGTGCGGCCTCGCGCTGGCCGGCGGTGAGTCGGAAATAGGCATAGCCCAGCGCCAGCAGGGCCAAGAAGATGAGCGACAGCAGCAGGTTGAAGTACACCACGGCCACCAGGCAGACGATGCCGCAGCCGATCGCGATCGCCGGGAATAGCGGGTAGAACGGAGCGCGGAACGGCCGCTCCAGCGACGGCTCGCTCAAGCGCAGCTTGAGCAGAGACGCCATGGCAATCACGTACATGACCAGCGCGCCCAGCACCGCCATGGTGACGATGTTGGCCGTCAGCGGCTGCCCACCGATGGTGACCCACTGATCGCTGAACACCGCCGCGATACCGACGATGCCCCCGCCCAGCAGGGCATTGACCGGGGTGCGGAAACGCGGGTGCACCTTGGCGAACCACGCCGGCAGGTAGCCGGCACGGGCCAGGGCGAACATCTGGCGCGAGTAGCCCAGCACGATGCCGTGGAACGAGGCCACCAGCCCGAACAGGCCGATCCACACCAGCATGTGCAGCCAGCCGCTGGATTCGCCGACCACCATCTTCATGGCCTGGGGCAACGGGTCGTTGATGTTGGACAGCGCGCCCCAGTCCCCTGCGCCGCCGGCCATGACCATGACCAGAAAAGCCAACGCCACCAGCGTGACGATGCCGGCGATGTAGGCGATGGGAATGGTGCGCTTGGGCTCCTTGGCCTCCTCGGCCGCCATGGCCGCGCCTTCGATGGCCAGGAAGAACCAAATGGCAAACGGGATGGAGGCGAAGATGCCCGCCCAGGCGGCACTGCTGAACTCGGCCGAGCCGGCCCAGCCATTGGCAGTGAAGTTCGCCAACGACCAGCCGGGCGCCACCACGCCGGCAAACACCAACAGCTCGACCACCGCCAGCAGGGTGACCAAGAGTTCAAAAGCGGCCGCGATGCCGACGCCCACCGCATTCAAGCCAATGAAGATCACATAGGCGCCCACCGCCGCCCATTTCGGCTCCAGCCCCGGGAACTGCACGTTCAGGTAGGCGCCGATGGCCAGCGCAATGGCCGGTGGCGCGAACACGAACTCCACCAGTGTGGCAAAGCCGGCGATGAACCCGCCCGTGGGCCCAAAGGCGCGGCGCGCATATGCGAACGGCCCGCCGGCGTGCGGGATGGACGTGGACAGCTCGGTGAAACTGAAGATGAACGTGGTGTACATCAGCGCCACGAACAGCGTCGCCAGCAGGAAGCCCAGCGTGCCAGCGCTTGCCCAGCCGTAGCTCCAGCCGAAGTACTCGCCGGAAATGACCAATCCGACGGCAATGCCCCAGAGTGAGAAAGTGCCGAGCACGGGCTTGAGCTCCCGTGCGACCTGAGCGGATGCAGTGGACATGGGATGTTCTCGCGTGGAGGGGATAAAAGAGCCCGAACGGCTCGGGCAGCCTGGTGCGCAGTGTGTGATTCGGCACCGACTGAGTGCTATCCCGGATCGGAAACATGCCACGAAGGGGCGAATTTTTTCCGAAATGGGATAGCCGAGCCCCTGGCGAGTGCAGGCTTCCGTGCAGCGGTCGATCGGCACGAACCTTGCTAGTCTCGGAGCACACTCCTGTCACCGCGCCGAACGAGCCCGCATGAGCCTTGCCTGCCCCCAACCGGCCGCCTTTCGCATCAAGCGCACCCGCGAAGTGGACGTGCACGCCCGTAACCTCGCCGCCTGGGACCAGGACTACGTGCAGACCTCACCCGGCATGTTTCAGGGCCAGGTGCGAGAGCTGTTCGACGGGCCGCTGCAGGCCTTCGAGGAAGTCGCCAACTGCGCGACCAGCCAGCGCTGCCGCCCCTGGCAGGGTGGCGTCTGGCTTGGTCTGTCGGTGCTCGAGCACCCTGAGGGCCTGCGCTTAATGGGACGCCCGCTCAGGGGTCATGAACTGATGATTGCCGACGGCAGTGAGGCCTTCGACCTCCAGGTGCCGGCCGGACACGGACTCTACGGCCTGGTGTTTGATCCATGGGAACTGCTGGACCATGTGCGCAACCGCGACCAGACCGACACGCCTGCGTCGCGGGGCGCAGGCGTTCGCATCCAACCGCTCACGCCCACGCAGCGATTGCGGCTAGTCGGGTTGCTGCGCGAAGTGCTGCGCAGCCTGGAAGCCGACCCTGGCGTGCTCCACCATGCAGCGAGCCGCCGCGGCCTGCGGCAGGCGCTGTTCACCGTGTTGGCAGACACGCTGATGCCCGCGGTGCAGTCCGACGCCGTCACGCCGCGCCAGCTTCGGCGGCAGGACGTGGTTCGACGCGCGCGCGAGCTGGTGACCGAGCGTCCCCAGGAGTTCCTGGGCGTGGAAAGCCTGTGCGCGCAGTTGCACGTCACGCGCCGCACCCTACAGAACTGCTTCCAAGAAAGCCTAGGCATCAGTCCGGCCAGCTACCTGCGCCTGGTGCGCCTGAATGCGGTGCGCAGGGAACTGCGCCAGGCCGCCGCCGACCAGACCATCGGCGACGTCGCCGCCCGCTGGGGCTTCTGGCACATGGGCCACTTCAGCCACGACTACAAAGCCTTGTTCGGCGAAACCCCATCCCACACCCGAGCCGCCGCCTGAGCCCCGGCACCGCCCCGGTGCGGCCGCCGTGCCGGGCGGTTCATCGAATCGGCCCGAAGCGCCCCGCCGCAAGCCGTGGAACCTGCCACCGCCGCCTGAAGCCAGCGCCCGACGACCAACGCCGCGGCAGCCTTGAGCCTCTGCAGTGGCCAAACCGGTCCCGGCAGCCCCCCGGATGACGGGCGAGATGACGGGCGAGGATTTTGCAGCGCCCGCCCGCGGGAAAACGTGATTTTCCGCTGCCTCACACGATCAGCAGCTCCCACCAGCTGATTTTGGCAGCGCGTCTCTGCGCTGCGGCGCCCCTCAATACCTCAGCGCTTCATAAACCCGCTGCCCGCCGTTCGGCGGCAGCCGACGCGTCAAAACCCCAATACCGTCTCGCAAAAGGCATATCACAACCCAAAAGCCTTCGGCCCGCCGACCACCCGCACGCTCAACTTTCCACCGGCAAGCCCCCCAGCCGGTAACGCAAGCCTGTTCGCGTCCATCTGGCTGGCGCACGCGCCGCTGACCGACCGCACCGGCCCCAGCCCGCTGTTGATCACGCAGCACATGTAGGCGCCTCTGCGCGTAAAGCAGCAGCCAGTCCCCAAAGGGACAAAAAAAACCCTATGCATAACAAAACGATACATATTGGCATCAACCGTGCTATCAGGCTGGTCCC
>WOZN01000399.1:3493-4960 GCA_011620245.1 Acidovorax sp. | reverse complement strand
TGCTGGTGATCGACGGCGACCCCGAGGTGCATGACTGCATTCGTGGCGCGCTCGCAGGTCTGACGCTGTTCGACCGTCCGCTGGAACTCTTGCACTGCGCGCATGGTGAGAGCGCCCGCGCGCTGCAGCTGGGGCGAAAACTGAGGCTCCAGGTGCTGGCCGAGGGCATCGAGAGCGCTGCGGCATGGCGGGCGCTGCAGGCCATGGGCTGCCACCACGGGCAGGGCTACCACATCGCCTGCCCCATGGACAAGGCCGCCTTTTTGCCCTGGTTGGCGAAAGCCTGAAGAGGCCGTGCGCCGACGGCGAGGGAGGGGAAGGGCTGGCTTCGCCGGGGCTCATGCGCCCCCAGGCTTCCTGCGCGCGCGCGGGTGCGCCGCGTCATACACCTTGGCCAGGTGCTGAAAGTCGAGCCGCGTATAGACCTGCGTGGTGGTGATGTTGGCGTGGCCCAGCAGCTCCTGCACGGCGCGCAGGTCGCCGCTGCTTTGCAGCAGGTGGCTGGCAAACGAATGGCGCAGCATGTGCGGGTGCACCGGTGTGGTCAGCCCCGCCTGCTGGCTGCGCTGGCGCAGGCGCAGCCAGATCGACTGGGCCGTGAGGCGCGCACCGCGCTGGCCCACGAACAGCGCCCCGTCGAGCCGTGCAGAACCCTCGCCCCCGAATGGCGTGGCACGCAGCGCCAGCCAGGCCTGCAGCGCTGCCGTGGCGGCGCTGCCCACGGGCACGCTGCGGCGCTTGCTGCCCTTGCCGAATACATGGGCCTCGCCGGCCTGCAGATCGACCCAGCCGCGGCCCTGGCGCCGGGTATCGGCGCCAGGCACGGCGTCCAGCCCCACCAGCTCGCCCACGCGCAGGCCGCAGCCGTACAGCAGCTCGACCATGGCCGCGTCGCGCGCCTCCAGCCAGGGGTCGGCGCCGGCCTGGTCGAACTCGGCCAGGCGCACCGCGTCGTCCACGCCCAGCGCCTTGGGCAGGGGCTTGGGGGCCTTGGGCGCGCGCACGTCCTGCACGGGGTTATGGGCCATCAGCCCCTGCCGCCCGGCCCAGGTGAAAAAGCCGCGCCAGCCCGACAGGATGAGCGCAATGCCCCGGCCGCTGCGCCCGGCGCTGTGCATCTGGGCCACAAAGCGGCGGATATGCGCGCTCGTGAGCTGCATCAGCGGCAGCTTCACGCCCGCAGCAAACTGCGCCAGCTTTTCAAGGTCGAGGGTGTACAGCGTGACGGTGCGCGCGGCCAGGCGTTTTTCTACGCGCACATGTTCCAGGTAGCGCAGCACCACCGGATCGGCGGCCAGAGGCACAGCCACAGCCACTGGCGCTTGCGGACCGCGCGCGGGCATGGTGTCAGCGCAAACGCATCAATGCAGCGCTGGCCAGCTCGGCCATGCGCGACAGAAAGTCGGTGCCCATGGTGGCGTCAAAGCGGTGCGGGTCGGGCGAGCCCAGCACCAGCAGGCCAAATGC
>WOZN01000399.1:0-3393 GCA_011620245.1 Acidovorax sp. | reverse complement strand
GGCACATCGAACAGGGTGCGCACGCCGTCCACCACGGCCTGGGGCAGGTCCATGGGGTCGCGCAATTGCAGCAGGGCACTGGCCCAGTGGTCCACCTTGGCGGCGATGGCGGCATTCTCATGGCTGTGGCGCACCATTTCCATGATGCGCTGCTCCAGCCCCTTGATTTTGTCGCGCAGCATTTCGGCCTGGCGCTCCTGCAGGCTCACGGCGCGGGTGCCGTGCGGGCTGGTGATCTGCACGCTGGCCAGCACCTCGGCGTGGCGCTCGAAAAATCCGGGCGTCTGGGTGAGGAACTGGGCGATGTCGTCTTCGGTGATGGGTGGAATGTGGGAAGTCATGAAAGGGTGTCAGGAATGTCGATCTGGCCTTCAAACACCGTGGTGGCGGGGCCGGTCATGAAAACGGAATCGGTGCCGGCACCGCTCCAGGCAATGGTGAGGCGGCCGCCACGCATGTCCACCTGCACCTCGGAGTCCAGCAGGCCCAGGCGGATGCCCGAGGCCACCGCCGCGCAGGCGCCCGTGCCGCAGGCCAGGGTTTCGCCCACGCCGCGCTCGAACACGCGCAGCCGCACATGGCCCCGGTCCACGATCTGCAGGTAGCCCGCGTTCACGCGCTCGGGAAAGCGCACATGGTTTTCGATCAGCGGGCCGGTCTGCTGCACGGGGGCGGTGTCCACATCTTCCACCAGCTGTACGGCGTGCGGGTTGCCCATGGAGACAATTGCTATAAAAACAGGAGCTGCTTGCGCTTGCCCATCAAGCGTTAGAGGCCATTTTTGCCCCAAACCTTGTGGCACGGGCGTGAGGCCCGTGGCATCAAAGGGCAGCTGGGCGGGGTCGAACCGGGGGCGCCCCATGTCCACGGTGACGCGGCCGTCGGGCGTGAGCCGGGGGGCGATCACGCCGCTTTGGGTCTGCACGCGGATGGTGTCCTTGGCACTCAGGCCCTTGTCATGCACATAGCGCGCAAAGCAGCGCGCGCCGTTGCCGCATTGCTGCACCTCGCAGCCATCGGCGTTGTGGATCACGTATTCGAAGTCGATGCCCTCGGCGGGCGAGGGCCGCACGGTGAGGATCTGGTCGGCGCCCACGCCAAAATGGCGGTCCGCCAGAAAGCGGTATTGGGCGGCGGAGAGCCCCAGGCGGCCCCGGGTTTCGTCGAGCACCACGAAATCGTTGCCCGCGCCCTGCATTTTGGTGAAGCGAATCTTCATGGGCTCGATTATCCGAGATTGTCGTCGGTGGGCAGCCCACCCGCCCAACAGAATCTTGGCACCCACAGCACGGGTGGCGAGCCTTGTTCGAGTCGGCGCCATCCGGATATACAAGGCCAACAAGGCAAGCCCGCCCGGCCGATAATGCACGCATGCCCCGCACCAACCAACAACTGCACATCCACCGCGAACCCGTGGCCACCCGCCCTGCAGCCACCGTGCTGCTGCTGCGCGATGCACCCGACAGTGGTGGCCTGGAAGTCCTCATGACCCGGCGTTCGGCCACGGCCAGCTTTGCGCCCGGCGCCTATGTGTTCCCGGGCGGGGGCATCGACGCGCTCGATGCCGCGCCCGCAACTCACGCCGCCGCCGACCGCCGCCCCGCGCAGAGCGACCTGCACCTCACGCAGGCCATCGCGGCCATCCGCGAGAGCTTCGAAGAGCTGGGCATATTGCTGGCCCGCCATGCCGATGGCCCCCGCAAAGGTGAGATGGCCGATGCGCGGGACATCGCCGCCCTCGACCGCCACCAGCCCTTTGCCACGCAATGCCAGGCCCATGGCCTGCGCCTGGCGGCCGACAGCGTGTACCTGCTGGCCCACTGGACGGCCGACCGCGACCTGGCGCGCCGCTTTGACGTGCCTTTCCTGGTGGCCCGCATGCCCGAGGGCCAGGAGCCCGTGGCCGACGAAACCGAGCAGTTCGAGCCCGTGTGGGTGCGCCCGTCTGATGCGCTGGCGCGGCACGAGGCGGGCCAGTTCTTCATGATCTTCCCCACCATCCGCACGCTGCAGCGGCTGGCTCAATTCACCAGCACCCAGGCCGTGCTCGATGCCGTGGCGCACGAGCAGCCCCTGTGGGTGAGCTGCCCGCGCGCCGGCCTGCTGGGCGGCAAGGAAGCGCGCTACATGGAAGACGAAACGCCGTTTGGCGAGCTGGCGCTGGTATGCCCCGACGGGCAGATCGTGCACCCGCTGGACTGGCAGACCGAGCGCCCCGTGCCGTTGCTGAAAAACGTGCAGCGCCTGACCGCCCCCAACCCCGGCGTGATGACCGGCCCCGGCACCAACAGCTACCTGGTGGGCGACCCGGCCACGGGCTACATCGCCATCGACCCCGGCCCGGCCGATGCCGAGCACCTGGACAAGCTCTGGCGCGCAGCAGGTGGCGACATCCGCATGATCGTGTGCACCCACTCGCACCCCGACCACTCGCCGGGCGCCGCGCCGCTGCAGGCCCTTTGCGTGCAGGCAGGCCGCGCGGCACCTCCCGTTCTGGGCCTGCCTTCGGCCCCCACCGCGCGCGCGGCCAGCGAATTCACACCCGACCGCGCGCTACAAAATAATGAGCTGCTTGCGCTTTCTGGACAAGCGCCAGAGGGCAAAATCACCCATACCCTGCAGGTCATCCACACCCCTGGCCACGCGGCCAACCACCTGTGCCTGCTGCTGGTCGAAGACGCTCTGCTGTTCAGCGGCGACCATATCCTGAACGGCAGCACCACGGTGGTGGACCCGCCCGACGGCAACATGGCCGACTACCTCGATTCGCTCGACCGGCTCGACGCCTTGTGCGCCGAGCACCATGTGGAGTTCATCCTGCCTGCCCACGGCTACGTGCTGGGAGGCCCGGTGAATGGGGCGCGTGGCGCCATCGCCCGCCTCAAGGCCCACCGCCTGGCGCGCGAGGCCAAGGTGCTGGCTGCCATGCAAGCCTTGCCCGACGGCAGCATGGAAGACTGGGTGCGCCACGTCTACGATGACGTGCCCCCGCGCATGTGGCCCGTGGCCCAGCGCTCGCTGCTGGCCCATGTGGAGCGCATCCGCGCGCTGCAGCCCGGCAATAACTGATACCCCTCAGAGAACCTGTTCACTACCTCGCAGGGGCCGCGCAGCGGTCTTTGCAGGATGGGAGGGAACGGTCTGGGCGTCTTCCATTGCGATCGTGGTTTGGCCCAATTGCCTTGGCCCGAGCAAGGCCCCGGCGGGATTGTGCTGGAGATCTTCCGTCAGCAGGGGGAATAGTCAGCAGGGGAAAATAGTCCGCGCGCAAACATCAATGGTGGAGTTTCATTCCGTTATCTGCAAATGTGGTCAATCACACCCCGCGCGCCCGGTCCGCCTTGAACTGCGCCCGGAACTGCGCAAACTGCCCGGCCTCCAGCGCCTCGCGCA
>WOZN01000055.1 GCA_011620245.1 Acidovorax sp. | reverse complement strand
TTCATCCAGACCTTCCTGGCCGACCACCTGCAGCACCACGCAACCGCGCTGGCTTAAACCCAGGAGGCTGTCGGACTTGGAAATCGTCGGCTGCAAATCCGACAGCCTCCTAGAAAAGGCAGCCCTGCCCCCGCGCCAGCGCCGGGCGAAACTGGCCCAGGTCCAGTTCCACCTGCTCGCGGTTGAGCCCCAGCCGCCGGCACGAGGCGGCAAACCGCTGGCGCAACAGATCGGCCCACAGGCCCGACCCCTTCATGCGCGACGCATAGCTGCTGTCGTAGTGCTTGCCTGCGGCACGGGCCGCTGGGCCCAGGTGGTGCAAGTCCTGGATGCGCGCCATCACCCGCGCCGCGCGCTCGGGGTAATGCAGCGCCAGCCATTCCCGAAACAGCGCGTCCAACTCCCATGGCAGGCGGATCACCGTGTAGAACGCGCTGCGTGCACCGGCCTCGTGCGCGGCCTCCAGCACCTTTTCCATGTCTTCGGTGATGAAGGGAATCTGCGGCGCCACGCTCACGCCCACGGGCACGCCCGCCTCGGCCAGCGCGCGGATGGTGCGCAGGCGCCGGTGCGGCGCGGCCGCACGTGGCTCCATGCGCCGGGCCAGCGCGGCATCGAGTGTGGTGATGGTCACGTACACCGCCGCCAGGCGCTGCGCCGCCAGCGGCGCCAGCAAGTCGAGGTCGCGCTCCACCCCGCTGCTCTTGGTGATGAGCGAGAACGGATGCCGCGCATCGCGCAGCACCTCGATCACGCCGCGCGTGAGGCGCAACTCGCGCTCCACAGGCTGGTAGCAGTCGGTGGCCGAGCCGATGTTCAGCAGGCGCGGCACATGGCCGGGGCGGGCCAGCTCGGCGCGCAGCACCTGGGCGATGTTGTGCCTGGCAATGATCTGCGTCTCGAAATCAAGCCCCGGCGACAGGTTCAGATAGCTGTGCGTGGGCCGGGCATAGCAATAGACGCAGCCATGCTCGCAGCCCCGGTAGGGGTTCACCGAATGTTCAAAGAAGATGTCGGGGGAATCGTTGGCACATAGCGCGCTGCGGGCTGTTTCCATGTGCACGCGGGTGGGCGGCAGCACGGCCTTTTCCTCACCATCCGCAGGAAAGTCCCAGCCATCATCGACCACCGTGCGGGTCTCGCGCATGAACCGGTGCGGCATGGCGGTGGCGGCACCCCGCCCGCGAATGGCGTGGATGGGGATTCGCGCTTCGGGCGGTGGGCCGCATGGCGGATCAGCGGGATCGGCATTGCTTTTCATGACTGTATTAATATACAGTTTTTGGGTGCAATTATCCTAGTGCAGTGTTCGATGCTATGCGGCACATAAAACCGCGCCCAAACGCATCGCTTTTATTTGTGCCGCCAAGCATCGAACACTGCACCAGGAGGCTGCCGAACTTGGAGAGTCGATCAGCGAAAACCGAAGGTTTCGTCAAAATCGGCCCCAGCAAGGACAGTTTTTGCCGGATTTGCAGCCCCATAGCCCAGCTATGGGGCAAAAAGACGGTGTTCTCGAAGAGCGGCGAAGCCAAAAATGGACCGCTGCGGCCATTTGCAGCCGACGATTTCCAAGTCCGACAGCCTCCCGGGATCAGGCCCACTGGCTGGTGGTTACCGCCACCAGCATGCCCGCGCCGACCAGCCCGGCCTGCCAGCGCAATGCCATGGTCCAGGATGGAACATGGCGCTCCACACGCTCATACAGCTGCCGCCCGGCCATCAGCGAAAGTGCAAACGCTGCCAGCATGCCCAGCGCATTCCATACGGGCGCTTGCGGCCAGAGGTGGCTGACCACCGCATTGACCAGCAGGCACACCGGAAAATGCACCAGAAAAACCGAATACGACATCTGACCGAGCCGCACCACGGGCGCGAAGCCCCGCCATTGCCGCCAGCGGGGTGACCGCAGCGCCCAGGCCAGCGCCAGCGCCGTCACCAGCGCCACGGCTATGCGCTCCCGGAAATCCAGCACCAGGGCGGCAGCGCCCAGCATGGCGATGGCGGCCATCCACCCGCCGGAACGCGGGGTCTGCACGGCCCAGCAAGCCATCATGCCGAGCCCATAGGTTCCAAAAAAATACAGGGCCCACATATCGAGTTGCGGCTCGCGGTTGAACACCAGCAGGGATGCCGCCGTGCCGGCAACCACCAGTGCATGCCCCAGCCAGGCGGCATGGCGCACCCACACCGCGCCATACACCGCGCCACACACCGCCCGCACCAGCGCCAGCAGCAGCACAGAGCACACAAAAAGCTGGAAGTCGATGGCGACATACCACACCCCCGCCGACAGGGCCTCTTCGCCCACGATGTCCTGGAGCAGCAGCGCATTGGCCACCAGCCGGGCCAGATTGGGCTCACCGGGCACCGAGGGGTGATCCATCCAGTTGCGCACCAGCGCCGCCACCACCACCGCCAGCACCAGCGCCACGGCATAGGGCACCACCAGCCGCACGAAGCGCCGGGCGATCTGCTGGCTACTGCTGTCAAACCGCGCCAGCCCCCGTGGCGCCAGGCTGGCCGCCGCAAGATACCCGCCCAGCACCAGAAACACCTGCACGGCCATGCGCCCGTAGTCGTACAGCCAGGCCATCAATCCGGGCGCCAGCGGCTGCGCGATGTCGGACATGGGGCCATAAAAAGCGAGGTGGTGCCACACGATGGCGGCGCAGGCAATGCCCTTGACCATGTCGATCAGCGGCGTGCGGGAGTGAGGAGAGGTCATGCAGCAAAAAGCAATGGCGCGGGGCGACAAACCTTCTATTGTCTGCGGTCAGCAAAATTTGTGCTGATGCCCGTCTTCTGGCGGCGCATATTGGCCTGGAAACAGCGGCGAGCCGATGACGGGCAGCGAGAGGTTCTGCAAAGCGGGTGGCAGCCTGGACATGGATGTCTGCTGTGAGGATGATGGTTAAAATATTGGTCAAATCGGCCTCTAGCGCTTATCCAGCAAGCGCTAGTAGCTATTATTTCAATAGCTAAATAACTCAAAGCTCCTTCCCGACAGCTTTTCAGAACGCATCCAGCGCCAGCGCGGTGACGCTGTCCGCACCTTCCACGATGCTGTCGCGCAGGCCCGGCGCCTTGACCAGGATATGCTCGGCATAGAACCGGGCCGTGGTGATTTTTGCGCGCAGGAAGGCTTCGTCCTGCCCCATGGGCAGCAGTGCTTCGGCCACCAGCAGGCTGCGCGCCAGTTGCCAGCCGGCCATCAGATTGCCGCCCAGCATGAGGTAAGGCACGCTGCCGGCAAAAATGGCATTGGGGTTGGCCTTGGCGCCACCGGCGACGAATTCCACCACATCCAGGAAGGCCTGGCGCGCCGCTGCCAGCCGCCGCGCCACGGCCTTGGCGGCGGGGCTGCCGCTGGCCTGCAGTTCGCCTTCGGTTTTCTCTATCTGCGCAGCAATCGCCCTGGCCGCCTGGCCGCCGTCGC
Source organism: Acidovorax sp. (assembly GCA_011620245.1). Taxonomy (GTDB): domain Bacteria; phylum Pseudomonadota; class Gammaproteobacteria; order Burkholderiales; family Burkholderiaceae_C; genus Acidovorax. Next base: position 1,523 of record WOZN01000055.1, on the reverse strand, counting down.
GCGCGGTCTTGCGGCCCACCAGGTCGTTGGCCTGGATGGCGGTTGTGCCTTCGTAGATGGTCAAAATCCTGGCGTCGCGGTAATACTGCGCGGCGCCCGTCTCCTCGATAAAGCCCATGCCGCCATGCACCTGCACGCCCAGGCTGGTGACTTCCTGGCTCATCTCGGTGCTGTAGCCCTTGACCAGCGGCACCATGAATTCGTAGAAAGTGGCGTTCTGCTTGCGCGTGTCAGCGTCCGGATGGTGGTGGGCGGCGTCATAGGCCGCAGCGGCCACGGTGGCCATGGCGCGGCAGCCTTCGGTGATGGCGCGCATGGTCATGAGCATGCGGCGCACGTCGGGGTGGTGGATGATGGCCACGCTGGCATGGATGCTGCCGTCCACCGGGCGGCTCTGCACGCGGTCCTTGGCGTAGGCCGCGGCTTTCTGGTAGGCGCGCTCGGCAATCGCGATGCCCTGGACGCCCACGCCATAGCGCGCGGCGTTCATCATGATGAACATGTATTCGAGGCCCCGGTTTTCCCGGCCCACGAGGTAGCCCACAGCGCCGGCTCCGGCGCTGTCCGCGATGCCCGCCACCGTGCCGTCGCCAAACTGCAGCACGGCCGTGGGGCTGGCCTTGATGCCCATCTTGTGCTCGATGGACACGCAATGCACATCGTTGCGCGCACCCAGGCTGCCATCCTTGTTCACCAGGAACTTGGGTACCACGAACAGGCTGATGCCCTTGACCCCTTCAGGAGCGCCAGCCACGCGCGCCAGCACCAGGTGCACGATGTTCTCGGCCATGTCGTGCTCACCCCAGGTGATGAAGATCTTGGTGCCGAAAATCTTGTACGTGCCATCGGCCTGCGGCTCGGCGCGGGTGCGCACCAGCGCCAGGTCGGAGCCGGCCTGCGGCTCGGTCAGGTTCATGGTGCCGGTCCACTGGCCGCAAATCAGCTTCTCCAGGTAGGTGGCCTTCAGTTCGTCGCTGCCGGCCGTGAGCAGCGCCTCGATGGCGCCGTCGGTCAGCAGCGGGCACAGCGCAAAGCTCAAGTTGGCGCTGTTGAGCATTTCCACACAGGCCGCGCCGATGGTCTTGGGCAGGCCCTGGCCGCCAAAATCCTGGGGGTGCTGCAGGCCCTGCCAGCCGCCCTCGGTGAGCTGGCGAAAGGCATCCTTGAAGCCGGGGGTGGCGGTAACCACGCCATCCTTCCAGGACGAAGGATTCTTGTCACCCTCGTAGTTCAGCGGAGCCAGCACGCCCCCGGTGAACTTGGCACATTCTTGCAGCACGGCGGCGGCCGTATCCAGGCCGGCATCCTCGAAACCGGGGATCTGCGCAATCTGTTCAATGTTGGCCAGGTGCTGCATGTCAAACAGCATGTCCTTGACGGGGGCGGTGTAACTCATGAGGTATCTCCGGGGGGGAATGCAATGTCAAAAAAAAGGCATCGCAAGCGATGCCTTTTGCGGGCGTGCCGGCCCTAGCAGCCTGTCGGACTTGGAAATCGTCGGCTGCAAATCGGCCGCAGCGGTC
>WOZN01000204.1 GCA_011620245.1 Acidovorax sp. | reverse complement strand
GACGTGATCGGCAAGGGCGGCGCCGTGATCCGTGCGCTGACCGAAGAAACCGGCTGCCAGATCAACATCGAGGAAGACGGCACCATCACCATTGCCGCCACCGACGCTGCCCGCGCCGATGAAGCCAGGCGCCGCATCGAGCAGATCACCGCCGAAGTCGAAATCGGCAAGATCTACGAAGGCCCTGTGACCAAGATCCTGGACTTCGGCGCGCTGATCAACCTGCTGCCCGGCAAGGATGGCCTGCTGCACATCAGCCAGATCGCCCATGAGCGCGTCGAACGCGTGGGCGACTACCTGACCGAAGGCCAGATCATCAAGGTCAAGGTCATGGAAACCGACGAAAAGGGCCGCGTCAAGCTGTCCATGAAGGCCCTGGCCGAGCGCCCCACCGGCGGCAGCGATCGCCCGGCCCCGGCAGAGCGTGGTGACCGCGGTGGCGAGCGCCGCGATGGCGGTCGTGATCGCCAGCCCGCCGATCAGCAGCAACAGCAGCAAGCCAGGCCTTCCGAAGGCAGCGCAGGCCAGCTGAACGGTTGATTGATTGATATGCTATTTATATGATAGCTGCTGGCGCTTGCTGTTAAAGGGCTAGCGGCCAAAATCATTCAGATTCACAAGCGAAGGGTTCCTGTATGCGCGCTGTAGAAATCACTGCCTTTGGCCCCCCCGATATGTTGCGCCTGGGCGAGCGCCCCAAGCCCCAGGCGGGGGAGGGCGAGTTGCTGATCCGCGTCAGTGCGAGCGGCATCAACCGGCCTGACGTGTTGCAGCGTCTGGGCCATTACGCGCCGCCACCGGGCACTTCCGATCTGCCGGGGCTGGAGGTGGCGGGTGTCGTGGAAAGCGGCGATGCTGCCGCCCTGGCGCGGGCCGGGCTGAGCGTGGGCGACCGCGTTTGCGCGCTGGTGGCTGGCGGCGGTTATGCCCAGTGGTGCGTGGCGCCGGTCGAGCAGTGCCTGCCAGTGCCCGCCGGGCTCAGCGACATCGAGGCGGCATCCTTGCCCGAAACCTTCTTCACGGTGTGGAGCAATGTGTTCGACCGCGGGCATCTGCAGGCGGGCGAAACCCTGCTGGTGCAAGGCGGCACCAGCGGCATTGGCGTCACAGCCATCCAGCTGGCACGCGCCTTTGGTGCCACGGTGATCGTGACGGCGGGCAGTGACGAAAAATGTGCTGCCTGCCTGGCTTTGGGCGCGCACCATGCCATCAATTACAAGATGCAGGATTTTGTTGAGGAAGCCAAACGCATCACCGCCGGCAAGGGTGTGGATGTGGTGCTGGACATGGTCGCCGGCGACTATGTGGCGCGCGAGGTGGAGTGCCTGGCCGAAGATGGCCGCCTGGTCATCATCGCCGTGCAGGGCGGGGTCAAGAGCAACTTCAACGCGGGCCTGGTGCTGCGGCGCCGGCTGACCATCACGGGTTCGACCCTGCGCCCGCGCCCGGTGGCGTTCAAGGGCGCCATTGCGCGCGCGCTGCGCGAGCATGTCTGGCCCCTGATTGCTGCGGGCAAGGTGCGCCCGGTCATCTACCGCACTTTCGCGGCGGCGGATGCGGCGCAGGCCCATGCGCTGATGGAATCCAACCAGCATATCGGCAAGATTGTTTTGACATGGTCATCATGAAAAAGAAACTCATCGCAGGCAACTGGAAGATGAACGGTAGCCTGGCTGCCAACGAAGCGCTGGTGCGTGCCCTCATCAGTGGCATGGGGCAGCCCGCCTGTGACGTGGCGGTGGCCGTGCCGGCGCCTTATCTGGCCCAGGTGCAGAGCATCGCTGCAGGGTCGGTGCTGGCGCTGGCCGCGCAGGATGTCTCGGCGCATGAAGCGGGCGCCTACACGGGCGAAACGTCGGCAGCCATGCTCAAGGAATTTGGTGTGCGCTATGTGCTGGTGGGGCATTCCGAGCGCCGCCAGTACCACGGTGAGAGCGACGCCCTGGTGGCCGTCAAGGCGCAACGGGCGCTGGCGGCGGGCATCACGCCCATTGTGTGCGTGGGCGAAACCCTGGCCGAGCGGGAAACGGGCCAGACCGAGGCGATTGTGAAGCGCCAGCTGGCGGCGGTGATCCATCTCAATGGCCATTGCATCAGCGAAATCGTGGTGGCCTACGAGCCCGTATGGGCCATTGGCACGGGCCGCACGGCTTCGCCAGAGCAGGCCCAGCAAGTACATGCCGTGCTGCGTGCGCAGCTGGCTGCAGCCAGTGAGCACGCAGACCGGATTCGCCTGCTGTACGGCGGCAGCATGAATGCCGCCAACGCAGCGCAATTGCTGGCGCAACCGGACATCGACGGAGGCCTGGTGGGTGGCGCGTCACTGAAAGCCCAGGAGTTTTTGCAAATTATTGCTGCAGCCCAATAAGGGCCTGCGCTTACAGCTATTAAATCAGGAGTGAATTGAGAATGAACCTGCTTGTGAATGTGATTTTGGGTGTGCAGATGCTGACGGCGCTGTGCATGATTGGCCTGATCCTGGTTCAGCATGGCAAGGGCGCAGACATGGGCGCTGCCTTTGGCAGCGGCAGTTCGGGCAGCCTGTTTGGCGCCAGTGGCAGTGCCAACTTCCTCTCGCGCACCACCGGAGTGCTTGCCTCGGTGTTCTTTGTGGCCACGCTGGCGCTGGCCTATTTTGGCAACCCGCGTCCTGCCGGTTCGGGCAGTGTGCTGGAAACGCCGGCGGCAGTGGCTCCGGCTGCGTCGGTGGACGCTCCTGCGGCCGCGGCCTCCAGCGCAGCGGTTCCGGCGCCTGCGCCAGCCGCCTCGGGTGCGGGGCAGATTCCGACGAAATAAACCGCACTAAATTGGGTTTCAGTCTCCGGGGCAGGGTTTTTCCGGAGTAGAATTTCAGACTGTCTGGGACGCCAAAACCGCAAGGTTCCTCATGCCACCCAGATAAAAGATCAGCCGTCGTGGTGAAATTGGTAGACACGCTATCTTGAGGGGGTAGTGGCGAAAGCTGTGCGAGTTCGAGTCTCGCCGACGGCACCAAAACAAAGGCCTCTGCCTGCAAGACCCGCTCCGGGTTGTCGCGGGCAAGGCCGCAGCGGTGAGCACATCCTCCAGATGAATCTCGATCAGTACCTCCCCGTCCTCTTGTTTATTCTGGTCGGCATCGCTGTAGGTGTCGTTCCCTTGGCTCTGGGGCATGTGCTGGGCCCCAATCGCCCGGACGCTGCAAAAAATTCCCCCTACGAATGTGGCTTCGAGGCTTTCGAAGATGCGCGCATGAAGTTCGATGTACGCTACTACCTCGTGGCCATCCTTTTCATCCTGTTCGATCTGGAAATTGCCTTCCTCTTCCCCTGGGCTGTCACGCTGAAGGACGTGGGTGTAACCGGCTTTGTCGCCGTGGTGATTTTCCTGTCCATCCTTGTCGTGGGCTTTGCCTACGAATGGAAAAAAGGCGCCCTGAATTGGGAATGAGCGGGCTTCAACAAGGACTGATGCAATGATTGAAGGCGTGATGAAGGAAGGCTTCATCACCACGAGTTACGACTCCGTGGTGAACTGGGCCAGGACCGGATCCCTGTGGCCCATGACCTTTGGTCTGGCGTGCTGCGCGGTCGAAATGATGCATGCCGCCGCTGCGCGCTACGACATCGGGCGTTTTGGTGCCGAGGTGTTTCGTGCCAGTCCGCGCCAGTCCGATCTGATGATTGTGGCGGGCACCCTGTGCAACAAGATGGCGCCCGCGCTGCGCAAGGTGTATGACCAGATGTCGGAGCCGCGCTGGGTTCTGTCGATGGGGTCTTGCGCCAATGGCGGTGGTTACTACCACTACAGCTATTCCGTGGTGCGTGGCTGTGACCGCATCGTGCCGGTCGATGTGTATGTGCCGGGCTGTCCGCCCACGGCCGAAGCGCTGATCTACGGCATCATCCAGTTGCAGCAGAAGATTCGCCGCACCAACACCATTGCTCGTGTCTGAAGGGTTGATGATGACTGCTGTTGCCATTCGGCCTGAACAACTCAAAGACAACATTGCTGCGGCCCTGGGTGCCAGGGTGCGCCAGATATCGGTGGCTCTGGATGAAGTCACGGTGGTGGTTGCTTCCGCCGACTACCTGGATGCCATGCGCGTGCTGCGCGATGCCGATGGCTGCCGCTTCGAGCAGCTGATCGATCTGTGTGGTGTGGACTATTCTGCGTATGCCGATGCCGTGAACGAGGGCGCGCGCTATTGTGTGGTGTTGCACCTGTTGTCCGTCAGTCTGAACCAGCGCGTGCGCGTCAAGGTGTTCTGCACGGATGATGATTTTCCGGTGGTGGCCTCGGTGTCCGGGCTGTGGAATTCGGCCAACTGGTATGAGCGCGAGGCGTTCGACCTGTTTGGCATCGTGTTCGATGGCCACAATGACCTGCGCCGCATCCTGACCGACTACGGCTTTATCGGCCATCCCTTCCGCAAGGATTTTCCGTTGTCGGGCCATGTCGAAATGCGCTACGACACCGAGCTGCGGCGCGTGGTCTATGAGCCCGTGTCCATCGAGCCACGTGAAATCACGCCCCGCATCATTCGCGAAGACAAGTACGGAGGCCTGCACTGAGCCGCTGGGCGTCTCATGTGATCCATCATGGCGGAAATCAAGAACTATTCCCTGAACTTTGGTCCGCAGCACCCGGCCGCGCACGGTGTGCTGCGTCTGGTGCTGGAGCTGGACGGTGAAGTGGTGCAGCGCGCCGACCCGCATATCGGTCTGCTGCACCGTGCCACCGAAAAGCTGGCCGAGCACAAGACCTATATCCAGTCGCTGCCCTACATGGACCGGCTCGATTACGTCTCGATGATGTGCAACGAGCATGCCTACTGTCTGGCAATTGAAAAGCTGCTGGGCATCGAGGTGCCGCTGCGCGCGCAATACATCCGGGTGATGTTTGCCGAAATCACGCGCCTCTTGAACCACCTGATGTGGCTGGGCTCCCATGGCAACGATTGCGGCAGCTCCACCATCCTGATCTACACCTTCCGCGAGCGCGAAGACCT
>WOZN01000384.1 GCA_011620245.1 Acidovorax sp. | reverse complement strand
CAGCAGTTCAACCTGGTGGATCGCCTGCCGGTGCTGCTGAATGTGCTGGTCGGGCTGCTGCACCGTGCGCCCCGCTGGCGCGGCTGGCTGCGCATGTTCAAGCCGCACGAACGCGCGCTGGCGCTGGAGGCGCTGGCCCGCGTGGGCATTGCCGATTGCCACGCGCAGCGCGCCTCCACCCTGTCGGGCGGCCAGCAGCAGCGCGCCGCCATTGCCCGCACGCTGGTGCAGGGCGCCAAGGTGGTGCTGGCCGACGAGCCGATTGCATCGCTCGACCCCGAATCGTCGCGCAAGGTCATGGACATCCTGGCGCGCATCAACCGCGAAGACGGCAGCACCGTCATCGTGTCGCTGCACCAGGTGGAGGTGGCCATCAAATACTGCCCGCGCGTGGTGGCGCTGCACCAGGGCCGCGTGGTGTACGACGGCCCGTCCGCCGCCCTGACGCCAGACCTGCTGCGCGAACTGTATGGCGTGCATGTCGATGAAATTCTGGCCGGTGCCAGCCCGCTGGCGGCCGCCCCTGCGGCGCAAGCTGCCAACGGCTGGATGCAGCCGTTGGCGCAGGTCGCCTGATTTTTTCTTTTACGGTTTAACCCCATTGGAGTTTTCATGATCAAGAAACTGTGTGCAGCCCTGGCCCTGGGTCTCGGCGTGACGGGCGCCATGGCGCAGGACATCAACTTCGGCATCATCTCCACCGAAGCCACGCAAAACCTCAAGGCCGACTGGCAGCCCCTGCTGGACGACATGGCCAAGCAGACCGGCTTCAAGATCAAGGCCTTCTTTGCGCCTGACTATGCCGGCATCATCGAAGGCATGCGTTTCAACAAGGTGCAAGTTGCCTGGCTGGGCAACAAGTCGGCGATGGAAGCCGTGGACCGCGCCAACGCCGAGGTGTTCGCCCAGATGGTGAATGCAGACGGCACACAAGGCTACTACTCGCACCTCATCGTGCACAAGGACAGCCCCCTGGCCAGCCTGGACGATGTGCTCAAGAACGGCAAGTCGCTGAGCTTCGGTAACGGCGACCCCAACTCCACCTCGGGTTTCCTGGTGCCGGGTTATTACGCCTTTGCCCAGAACAAGATCGATGCCAAGACGCATTTCAAGATCGTGCGCAGCGCCAACCACGAGACCAACGCCCTGGCCGTGGCCAACAAGCAGGTCGATGTGGCCACCAACAACAGCGAAAACCTCGAAAAGATCCGGGAGCGCCAGCCTGAGAAGTTCAAGGACATCAAGATCATCTGGACCTCGCCGCTGATCGCCCTGGACCCCCTGGTGATGCACAAGGAACTGCCCGAGGCGGCCAAGACGAAGATCAAGAACTTCTTCTACAACTACGCCAAGAGCGATGCGCGCGAGAAGGAGATCGTCATGAAGATCTCCAAGCTATCGGGCTTCAAGCCATCGACGAACGCGCAACTCACCCCCATCCGCCAGCTCGACCTGTTCGGCAAGCGCAACAAGATCGAAAACGACAGCACGCTGGCAGAGGCCGACAAAAAGACCCGCCTGGCCGAAATCGACCAGCAACTGGCGTCCCTGAAGTAAAGCGTTTCATTCTCCCGCCAGCGGCGGTGGGCTGAAAACTCTGTGTTTCGCTCACAGCCCTGGCTTTGCAGGCATTGCCATGTCTTCTGCCCTGACCCCCTCGCTCACGACCCTGGCCCAGGCCACCGCGCCCAAGCGCAGCCTGCTGTGGTATCTGTCATGGGGCATTTTGCTGGTGCTGCTGGCAGCTTCGTGGAAGGGCGCCGACATGCGCCCGCTGGACCTGCTGAGCGACTCGGGCAACATGGCCCGCTATGCCGCAGAGTTCTTTCCGCCCAATTTTGCGCAGTGGAAACTCTATTTGCAGGAGATGGTCGTCACACTGCAGATCGCGCTGTGGGGCACGGCGCTGGCCGTGCTGACCGCTGTGCCGCTGGCCTTGCTGGCCTCGTCGAACATCGTGCCGTGGTGGGTGAACCAGCCGGTGCGCCGGGTGCTCGATGCGTTCCGTGCCATCAACGAGATGGTGTTTGCGATGCTCTTCGTGGTGGCGGTGGGCCTGGGGCCTTTTGCCGGTGTGCTGGCGCTGTGGATCCATACCTCCGGTACGCTGGCCAAGCTGTTTTCCGAAGCGGTGGAGGCTATCGACCCCCAGCCTGTGGAAGGCATCCGCTCCACCGGAGCCAGTGCACTGCATGAAATCATCTACGGCGTGATACCGCAGGTCATGCCGCTGTGGATCTCGTTCACGCTCTATCGTTTCGAGGCCAACGTGCGCTCCGCCTCGGTGGTCGGCATGGTGGGGGCGGGCGGCATCGGCGTGGTGCTGTGGGAGATCATCCGCGGCTTTCAGTATGCCGAGACCTGCGCCGTGATGCTCGTCATCGTGGTCACCGTGAGCGCCATCGATCTGGTGTCGGCGCGCATTCGCAAGGCCCTGGTGTGACGCAGCCACTGGAGGAAACCATGTCTTTGACCCTGATCGACATCTCGCATTTGCTGGTGACGCGTGGCAAGGAGCAATATGGCGGCGAAGCCGTCAGCCAGCTCGAGCATGCGCTGCAGTGTGCCCATCTGGCCGAGCTGGCCGGCGAAACGCCGCAGACAGTGGCTGCGGCGCTGCTGCATGACATCGGACATCTGCTGGCGCCCGAATGCCGGGCCGCTGACAACGCAGGCCGCGACGGCCTGCACCAGTATGTGGCGTTGCCCTTCCTGCGGGCCCTGCTGCCGCCCGCAGTGCTGGAGCCCGTTCGGCTGCATGTGGATGCCAAACGCTATCTGTGCGCCATGGAGAACGGCTACTGGGAGGCCCTCTCGCCGGCGTCCAAACACAGTCTGGAGTTGCAGGGGGGCGCGTACTCGGTAGAGCAGGCCGTGCAATTTGTATCGCAGCCATTTGCCCACGAGGCCATCCGCCTGCGCCGTTACGACGATGCGGCCAAAGTGGTGGGCCGCGCAACGCCCGCGTTCGAGCATTTCATGCACATGCTGGCAACGGTCACTGCGCGGCATGCGCTGGCCAAGATGCCGGCCGCAGTATCCGCCTGATGGAACCTTGGTGCCCACAGCACCGTACGAAAGCGCCATTCGCTGTCTTTGCAGACATTTGTTGCTGCCGTTTTTGCCCATGATCGCCCTGTGTCGGTGGTGGGCGCGCGCCATCGGGCGAGTTTGGTATTGACAAGCTGGCTGGCAATTTCAAGAATGGGCCACTATGAAAAACTTGCTGCATATCCTGGAGGGGCGGTTGGAGGCGTTGCCGGTCCGCATCGCGGTTCAGTTGCCACAGGGGCAGTGGCTGGGCGCGCGCAATGCTGCCGTCACGCTGCGCTTTCGGGATCGCAGGGCGCTGGTGGCCTTGGCCATGGGCGAAATCGGCAATGTCGGCGCGGCGATTGTCGAGGGCCGGGTAGTGCTGGAAGGCAGCATGCGCGAATTGATGGCTGCCGTCGCCGGGCTGCTGACCCGAAACCCCGTGCCGGAGCCTGGCCAGCTTTGGTGGCGTCGCATGCTTGCGCATGCACGGTCAATGACCGCGCACACGCTTCAGCGCGATGCGCGCCAGGTGCAGTTCCACTACGACCTGTCGGACGATTTCTATGCGCTGTGGCTGGACCCGAAGCGGGTCTATTCATGCGCCTATTTTCGCGACAGCGCCATGACCCTGGCGCAGGCCCAGGAGGCCAAGCTCGATCTGATCTGCCGCAAGCTGCGGCTGCAGCCGGGTGAGCGCTTTCTGGACATTGGCGCCGGCTGGGGCGCGCTGCTGCTGTGGGCAGCAGAAAATTATGGCGTGGACGCGACGGGCATCACCTTGTCGCGCAACCAGCATGCGCATGTCCAGCAACTCATTGCGCAGCGCGGACTGAAGGGGCGGGTGCGCATGCAGCTGTGCGACTACCGCGAATTGCAGGCCGAATTGCCCTTCGACAAGGTGGCATCCGTTGGCATGTTTGAACATGTGGGGCGGGCCAGGATGAAGGCCTATTTTGCCTCCGTGCGAAGCCTTTTGCGCCCCGGGGGGCTGTTGCTCAACCACGGCATCACCTCTGGTGGACTGGACAACTCCGAAGTGGGCGCCGGCATGGGCGATTTCATCGAGCAATACATTTTCCCGGGGGGGGAATTGCTGCATGTCAGTGCGGCGCTGTATGACATGGCACATGCCGGGCTGGAGATGGTGGACACCGAGAACCTGCGCCCCCATTACGCCCGCACGCTGTGGGCCTGGTCGGATGCGCTGGAAGCCGCGTTGGAGCCGGCACGACAGGTGCTGCTGGCGCAGGCGGGCGCGGAGCGCGCAGACAAGGCGCTGCGCGCATATCGCCTGTACCTGGCGGGCTGCGCCCTGGGGTTTGAGCGCGGCTGGATGGCCTTGCACCAGATACTGGCCGTGCACCCCGACGGCAACATGGACACTGGCACGATGACCGGCGCACAATCGGTCTACCCGTTCACGCGCGACTACATGTACACCGAGGCCCCCACGTCATGCTCTACAAATTCAAGTCCCGGGCCGCGCCCGATCTGATCATGCTCGAACCCCATGGTCGCCAGATCCTTCAGATCATTGGCAAAACGCCAGGCACCAGCGGCATCATCACAGCCGCACAAATCCCCGGCGCCATGGCCGCGCTGGAGGCGGCCGTTGCGGCCGACGAGGCTCTTGCTGCCGATGCACAGGAAGCAGCGGACGACGACGATGGCGCGGAGCGTCCGGATACCGTGCGCCTTCGGCAGCGCGCGGCGCCGTTTCTCGAAATGCTGCGCCGCTCGGTGGCGGAAGAGCACGATGTGGTGTGGGGGAGCTGACGCAGCAAGCGGTTTTACACCGCCCGCGCCGGGGTCGGGCGAGTTGGGCGACAGGCAGGTCCAACCAGGAATTGGCTTCACTTCCCTTGGGGTCGCGCTGCCGGTTTGTTTGGCATACGCAACTTGGGCAGCGCCGCGAGGGGCTCCATGAAAAAAGCCGCCTGACACCCAAGGGGCAGGCGGCTGGTT
>WOZN01000212.1 GCA_011620245.1 Acidovorax sp. | reverse complement strand
TGGCCTTGAGCGCCTGCTGCGTCTTGCCGAGCTGACGGTCTATCCAGGCCTGGCTGCGCTCGCCGTCCTTGCGGCCCGGCCAGGTGGCCTCGAGCCGCGCCAGGATGGCGGCGTCGAGCAAGCCATCGGCCAGCGCCTCCCAGGTCTTCACTTCGGCGCGTTCGCGCCCTTGCGCCGGGATCAGCTTGCCCACGGGCGAGAGCGTGTCGAGGTATTCGACGATCACGCGCGAATCGAACACCGCCTCGCCGCCGTCGAGCACCAGGCAGGGCACCTTGCCCAAGGGGTTGGCACTGGCGATGGTGGTGTCCTGCGCCCAGACGTCATCGAGCACGAACTGGTAGTCGAGCTTTTTTTCGGCCAGGACGACGCGCACTTTGCGCACGTAGGGGCTGGTGAGCGTGCCTATCAGTTTCATGGTTTTGCTTCCGGTACGCTGGGGGGATTCGTGGGCCATTTGCAACTGATTCTATCGAGAGCAGTCTGAGAGCGAGCCGCGGGCGCACCGCGCGGAGTTGCTCTGCCGCCCTACAATCGCGCGCCATGAGCCTCTCCACCCTCACCGCCCTGTCGCCGCTGGACGGTCGCTACGCCGCCAAACTCGCTGCCCTGCGCCCCATCATGAGCGAGCATGGTTACATGCAGCGCCGCGTGCAGGTCGAGGTGGCGTGGTTCATCGCCCTGTCGGACGCCGGCTTTGCCGAATTCAAGCCGCTGAGCCCAGGGGCGCGCACCTATCTGCTGGGCCTGGTGAAAAACTTCTCCGAGGCCGACTCGCGCGCCATCAAGGACATCGAGAAAACCACCAACCACGACGTGAAGGCTGTCGAATACTGGATCAAGTCCAGGTTCGAGGCGCGGCCAGAGCTCGAGAAAGTGGCCGAGTTCGTGCACTTTGCCTGCACCAGCGAAGACATCAACAACACCAGCCATGCGCTGCAGCTGCGCGCCGGGCGCGACCAGGTCATCCTGCCGGGGCTGGACCGCGTGGTGCTCAAGCTGCGCGAGCTGGCGCACCAGCATGCCGCCGTGCCCATGCTCAGCCGCACGCACGGCCAGACGGCGAGCCCGACCACGGTGGGCAAGGAAATGGCCAACGTGGTGGTGCGCCTGCAGGTTGCCTGCGTGGCCATCGCCAACGTGAAGATTCTGGGCAAGATGAACGGCGCCGTGGGCAACTACAACGCCCACCTCTCGGCCTGGCCCGACTTCGATTGGGAGGCGTTCAGCCGCAAAGTGGTCGAAACCCCCGAGCCGTTGGGCCTGGGCCTGCACTTCCAGCCCTACAGCACGCAGATCGAGTCGCACGATTACATGGCCGAGCTGTTCGACGCCGTGGCGCGTGCCAACACCATCCTCATCGATCTGGCGCGCGACATCTGGGGTTACGTGAGCCTGGGCTACTTCAAGCAGCGCCTGAAGGCGGGCGAGATCGGCTCGAGCACCATGCCGCACAAGGTCAACCCGATCGACTTCGAAAACGCCGAGGGCAACCTGGGCCTGGCCAATGCGCTGCTGCACCACCTGAGCGAAAAGCTGCCCATCAGCCGCTGGCAGCGCGACCTGACCGACAGCACGGTGCTGCGCAACCTCGGTGTCGCTTTTGGCTACGCGGCGCTGGCCTACCAGTCGCTGCTCACGGGCCTGGACAAACTGGAGCTCAACGAGGAGGCCCTGGCGCGCGATCTCGACGCCGCCTGGGAGGTGCTGGCCGAACCCATACAGACCGTGCTGCGCCGCTTCGGTGTGCAGGGCGCCTACGAAAAGCTCAAGGAAGTCACGCGCGGCAAGACGGTGACGCCCGCAGCGATGCAGGAGCTGATCCGCAGCCTGGCCATCCCCGAGGCCGAAAAGAACCGCCTGCTCGCCATGACGCCCGCCAGCTACATCGGCAAGGCCGCAGAGCTGGCGCGGCGCGTTTGAGATTTCGGTGCGAAATTGCCTTTTTTCGCATATCCAGCAATCGTAAGAAGCTACTTATTTAGTAGTATTCTGGCTGTCTGAAAAGGCCATCACTGCGCCGGCGGCAGGATCAGCGTATGCCCCCGACATAGCGTGGCGTCTCGGGTGGCGCCGGCGGCGCTGGAGCCGGAGCCTGCGGTAACGCGGCGCCCGCGCCCATGGCGCCCATGGCGCGCTCGAGCTTGTCGGCCCACTCGGCCAGTTCGGGCGCCTGGTCTTCGCTGGCGCGCTGGCGTGCAAAACGCACGATTTCGCGCGCATAGTCGGCATTGCAGGCCATCCATTCGGTGTCCGTCACGCGCCCGGTCTTGCGCCGCAGCAGCACATGCAGGTGCGCTGCGATGGCCAGTTTCTCGCTCTCCAGCATGTTCCGCCCCCTGTAGGCTGTGCGCCATCAACCCAGCCGCTCACGCTGCTGCGCGATGTCCAGCCCCGTCAACTCGCTTTGCGCATCCACGCGCAAGCCGACCACCAGGCGCGTGATCCACAAGCACAGCGCGGTGCCGACCAGGCCGTACACCAGCACCGCCGCCACGCCCAGGGCCTGCGTGAGCACATCGCCACGCACCCCGGAGACCACCGGATCGGCAAACACGCCCGTCAACAAGGAGCCGACGATGCCGCCCACGCCATGCACGCCGAACACGTCCAGCGAATCGTCCGCGCCCAGCAGGCGCTTGAGCCCCGTGGCACCCCAATAGCAGGCCACTCCCGCGATCAGCCCGATCAGCAGCGCCGAGCGCAAGGTGACGAAGCCGGCGGCAGGCGTGACCGCCACCAGCCCGGCCACCAGCCCCGAGCACAGGCCCAGCAGCGAGGGGCGCCCGCGCGCTATCCATTCGGCCAGCATCCAGGCCAGTGCGCCCGCGGCGGCCGCAAGGTGCGTCACGGCCATGGCCAGCCCGGCGCGCCCATCGGCGGCGATGGCCGAGCCGGCGTTGAACCCAAACCAGCCCACCCACAGCAGGCCCGCGCCCACCATGGTGAAGCCCAGGTTGTAGGGCTCGAACGGCTCGCGGCCGTAGCCTTGGCGTGGCCCCAGGATCCAGGCGCAGACCAGGCCCGCCACACCGGCGTTCACGTGCACCACCGTGCCGCCGGCAAAATCCAGCGCCCCAAGCCGCGCCAGCCAGCCGCCAGGCTCCCACACCCAGTGCGCCACCGGCACGTAAACGCACAGCGACCACAGGCCCATGAACCACAACAGGGCGGAAAAGCGCATGCGCTCGACCAGCGCGCCCACGACCAGAGCGGCGGTGATGAGGGCAAAAGTCAGCTGGAACATGGCATAGACCGACTCGGGAATGTGCGGCGCAATATGGCTCACCGCGACCAGGCCTGCACCCTGCTGCAGGTCCAGCCCGGCAAAACCCAGGCGCTCCCCGCCGCCCAACCATGGGCTGCCCGGCGTGAAGGCCCACGAGTAGCCTGCAGCAAACCACAGCACACTCACCAGCGCGGCAATCGCCACCACGCTGGCCATCGTGTTGAGCACGTTCTTCTTGCGCACCATGCCGGCGTAAAACAGCGCGATGCCGGGCAAGGTCATCAGCAGCACCAGCGCCGTGGCGGTGATCATCCAGGCAGTGTCCCCCGCGCTGATGCTGCTTTGCGCCACGAGCGCAGGCGCAGTCAGCGCCGCCGGCGCGGCCGGGGCCGGCACCGGCGCGGCGCCCGGCGGTGTCTGGGCCAGGGCAGCGGTACCAAGCCCGAGGATCAACAGCGCTGTGATTCCAAGCCATCGAAGCAAGGCTGCGTGCATCATGAACGCCTTTCTGTAAAGAGTGGTAACGAGTGACCCCATGCACAAGGCGTGCCAACGGGCCGGCGGCATGGAGCGCGGTGCTGCAGGCGCGCTGGGTTGCGGTGCGCCGCAGGGGCGGGAAATCCCCAATGCACCAATGCAGTGAATGCGCTTACAGTCCCCATCACTCGAAAGCGCTGCCTGCGCCAAACGAGGGAGCCGAGGAGACACCCACAAGCACACAATCCTTTCCAAGCGCCCCATGAGGTGCACTTTTTCCAGCGTCGGTGATCCCGGCGCTTTTTTTTTGCCAAAAATGCGGAAAAGTCCAGCTGCATCGTGCGTTGGATGCTCTTCAGTCGGTAGCTTTTTGGGGCGGCGACAATACCTGCATGGAATGGATTGCGATGGCGCTCGCCGCCCTGCTCGCGGGTTTTGTCGATGCCATCGTCGGTGGCGGAGGGCTGGTGCTGCTGCCGGCCCTGTTTGCGGCTTTTCCGCAGGCGGCTGCGGCGACCCTGCTGGGCACGAACAAGGCCACCTCGGTGTGGGGCACGGCCATGGCCACCTGGAATTACAGCCGGCGCGTGCCGCTGCGCTGGAGCGCCATGCTGCCCGCCGCGGCAGCCGCGTTCCTGGCGGCGTGGGCTGGAGCCTGGGCTGTCACCTTGATCCCCGGAGATACGCTGCGCCGGCTGCTGCCCCTGGTATTGCTCGCCGTGCTGCTCTATACGCTCTCTAAAAAAGAGCTTGGAAGGTCGCATACACCTAGGTATTCAGGCAAAAATGAGGCTATTTTTGCGAGCCTGATCGGCGCGGGCGTCGGCTTTTACGATGGTTTTTTCGGGCCTGGGACGGGCAGCTTTTTCATCTTTTTGCTCGTGCGCGTACTCGGGTATGACTTTCTGAACGCCTCGGTGTCGGCCAAGCTGCTCAACTTTGCGAGCAATGTCGCCGCGATCCTGCTGTTTGCGAGCAAAGGCCACGTGTGGTGGCCACTCGCGCTCACGCTGGGGGCAGCCAACGTGCTGGGCAGCGTGCTGGGCACCCATCTGGCGCTGCGACACGGAGCCGGCTTCGTGCGCGGTATTTTCATCGCCGTGGTGGGCGTTTTGATTTGCAAGACAGGGTGGGATGCTTTCCTGCGCTGAAAGCCGGGCCTGCGCAGCGACCGCTGCGATTGCCGCGAGTTTTTGACAGGGCGATTTCAAGTCCAAAGTGCAACACCACCCTATCAGATAAACCTAAATCCGGCAGTTGACCGCTGCATTTTGTATGCAACTCTTTGATTTTTCGAATGATTTTT
>WOZN01000080.1 GCA_011620245.1 Acidovorax sp. | reverse complement strand
TGGCAAGGAATACAAAGCGGTCAACTGCCGTTTTTAGGGTCAAATGCCGTTTCCAGGTTACACGCGCTGCTTGCCCAGTTTGCGACTGAGCGTGCGCCGGTGCATGCCCAGCCGGCGTGCGGCTTCGGAGATGTTGAAGTCGGTTTCTGCCAGCACCTCGTGGATGCGCTCCCATTCGAGGGTCTTGATGGAACTGGAGCGGTTGCTCAGTTCGACATCGGCATTGCCTTGCTGCAACTCGAAGGCGGCCTCGATGTCGTCGGTGTTGGACGGCTTGGCCAGGTAGTGCGCCGCGCCCAGTTTGATGGCCTCCACTGCCGTTGCAATGCTGGCGAAGCCAGTCAGCACCACGATGCGCATGGGGGCGTGGTGTGCATGGAGCTTGCGCACACAGGCCAGGCCCGAGGATTCACCTTTGAGCTTGAGGTCCACAACCGCATAAATGGGGGTGTACTCGGTCAGCAGATATTCCATGCGCGCCACGCTGTCGGCATGCAGCACCTGGTAGCCGCGCCGCTCGAACGAGCGCGCCAAGGTGCGGGCTAAGGCTTCGTCATCCTCCACGATGAGCAACAAGCGGTCAGTGTCCATGGGTGTCTTGTAGGGTGTCTTGCAGTGCGATGGCGGTCAGCGCAATCGCGATGGTGACCTCCGCGCCGCCCTCGGGTCGGTTGCGCGCCACCAGGCTGCCCCCCAGAGTGCGGGCCACGTTCATCGAAAGAAACAGTCCCAGCCCGCCGCCAGGGCGCCCCTTGGTGGACTGGTAGGGGGTGCCGATCTGGGCCAGTAGTTCCGGCGAAAACCCGGGTCCCCGGTCAGTCACCACGATGCGCAGCAGACCATTATCGCAACCGGCCTGCAAGGCCACCCAGCGGGGCGATGCGTCCCAGGCATTGTCCAGCACATTGAAAACCATTTGCTGGAGCATGGCATCTGCCACCATGGGGCTGTCGTCCTGAATGCGGTTGTCATAGACAAATGTGTCGATGGAGCGTGTGGCACGCCAGTCCCGGACCAGGGTGTCCAGAAACTCGCAGAGCGTGGTCTGGCTGGAGTCTTCGCCGCGCGTTTCACCTGCAGACAGCAGGATGCCGCTGACGATGGCCTTGCAACGTTGCATCTGGGTTTGCATCTCGGCGATCTCTTCTTGCAGCACGGGGTCCGCCGCCAGGGCCGGGATACGGCGCCAGTCGCCCAGAATGACGGCCATGGTGGCCAGTGGGGTGCCCAACTCGTGCGCGGCGCCAGAGGCCAGCAGTCCCATGCGGACAATGTGCTCTTCCTCGGCGGCCCGCTGGCGCACAGCTGCCAGCCGTGCATCGCGCCGTCGCAGGTTGTGGCTGATGCGCGTGATGAAGATGACAACCAAAATGGCGTTGAGCATGAAACATACCAGCAGACCCAGCACGTAGGGGCTGGCCCAGCCTTCGTGCAGATTGATGGCCAGGGGCAGCGGCCGGCTGTGCTCCGCCAGCAGAACCACGCAGGACGACGCGATCAGCACGATGAACCACATGTAGCCGCCCCGCAGCAGCATGGCGCCCACGGCAATCTGCAGGAGGTACAAGAATACAAAGGGATTGCCGATGCCTCCGCTCAGGTACAACTGCGCGGTCAGTGCGGCCACATCTACCAGCAGGGCGAGAAAGATCTCGATATCGTGAACGCTACGCCCTCTGCGCCAGCGCGCCAGGCTGCCCAGGTTGAAGAGCACCAAACAGCCGACGATGGCGAGCATCTCCCGCAAGGGCAGGGGCATTTTCAGGCTGTAATGGGTGACTTCAATGGTGAGCAGCTGTCCCACCACGGCGATCCAGCGCAGCTGGATCAACTGGTGCAGGTTCTTCAGGCCGGCGGCCGCATTGGCAGAGCGGGCCTTGTTCGGGGGCGGGGTGGAAGGGTCAGCGCTGCTGTTCATGGGCGGGGTCTTTGCTGCCGGCCGCACGCAGCCTGCGCTCGTAGCGTGCCACAACCACCGCAGCCCCCACCACCATGAATGCCAATCCAAACCAGGTGATCGCATAGACCAGGTGGCTGTTGGAAAAGCGCACCACCGTCAGGCCCTGACGAGGCCACACACTTCCCCGCGCCGTCGGGGGCAGCTCTGCCGGTGCTGTGCCTTGCGGGTCGGGCATGCCGGCATCCACAAAGAACGGGGCGGCGCGTGTGAGCTGCAATGCCTGGGCAATGGCGGTCACGTCACGTGAATGCCAGCGCAGCTGCGCCGGGTCGTTGCTGCGCAGAAAGCCGCCGCCGGGCTCGCTCATGCGTAGCAGGCCCACCACAGTGGCAGGTTCTGTGGCCTTGATGTGCGGCGGCACGGGGCGCTCTTGCCATTGCGCGCGCTGGTCTTGCGGTACAAATCCGCGGTTGACCAGCACCTGGGCGCCATCCTCCAGTTGCAAAGGGGTCAGCACCCAATAGCCTGCGCCCAGCGCCGTGGTGGCCTGGGTCAGCACGGTCTTTTCGGTCAGCCACTGTCCCTTCAGGCGCACGGCCAGGTATTCATATCCGGCGGCATTCACCAGAGGCCATTGTGCGGGCGGGGGAAATGCGCCGGGCGCTGCCTGGATGCGCTGCGTGACGCGCTCGATGAGGTCGAGCTTCCAGGCGCGGCGCTCAACCTGCCACACGCCTAGTGCGATAAACCCAGCAAAAAGGGCGATGCCCACCAGGGTGAGCATCGCCAGGGTGGCTTTGGAATGCGGGCGCTTGCGGCCCGCTCCGGGTGTCTGCACCGTGCGCGCAATGGTGTGGGTCAGGGGGTGGCGCTGTGCCCGGGGCCTGGCCCGTGTTGCGCGGCTGGCTGCACCTGCGGATGCCCGGGCATCATGTTCGCGTTCATGTGGAACATGACCCACAGAGTACCAGCGATGGCGATGGCCACAAACACCACGGTGAAGATGGTGGACAGCAAGGTCCAGCCGCCCTCGGCCTTGCCGTTCATGTGCAGGAAGAACACCATGTGCACCAGGATCTGGATCACGGCGAAGCCACCGAGCACCAGCACGGCGATGTTGCGGTCGGCAATCACTTTGGCAATGACCAGCCAGAACGGAATGGCCGTGAGAATGATCGACAGCATGAAACCGGCCATGTAGCCAGAGAGAGTGCTGTGCGGGCCCGCGTCGCCATGGTCATCGTGGTGGGTGTCATGCCCGTGTGCGTGCGATGCGTGTGCGTGCGTTGTGTGTTGTGCGCTCATTTACAGCACCCCCATCAGGTACACAAAGGTAAAGACGCCGATCCAGACCACGTCCAGGAAATGCCAGAACATCGACAGGCACATCAGGCGGCGCGTATTGGCCGGTATCAGGCCACGCTTGCCAATCTGGATCATCAGCACCACCAGCCAGATCAGGCCAAAGGTGACGTGCAGGCCATGCGTGCCCACCAGCGTGAAGAACGAGGACAGAAAGGCACTGCGCTGCGGGCCTGCACCTTCGTGAATCAGGTGCGAGAACTCATACAGCTCCAGGCCCAGGAAGCCCACCCCGAACAAGGCGGTGATGGCCAGCCAGCCTAGTGTGCCGCTCACATTCATCTTCTGCTTTTGCAGCATGGCAAAGCCGAAGGTGATGGACGACAGCAGCAGGAAGGCCGTGTTCAGTGCCACCAGTGGCAGGTCGAAAAGCTGCGCGCCCGTGGGGCCGGCCGCGTAGCTGCGGCCCAGCACGCCGTAGGTGGCGAACAGCGCTGCGAAGATGAGGCAGTCGCTCATCAGGTACAGCCAAAAACCCAGCAACGTGCCGTTTTCCGGGTGGGGCTCCTCGGCGAGGTGGTATTCGCGCGGGGCCAGGGCGGCCGCGCCGCCTGCGTGAAGGGTGTGTGTATTAGAAGACATGGGCTGCTGCAAGCTGCTGGGTGCGTGCGTTTTCCGCTGCGGTCACTTCGACGGCCGGGATATGGTAGTCACGCTGGTAGTTGAATGTGTGGATGATCGAAGCCAGCACAGTGGCGGCAAACGATGCGATCGCCAGTGGCCACATATGCCAGATGAGTGCAAAGCCGAACATGGTGGAAAGACCTGCAATCACTACGCCAGCGCCGGTGTTGGCGGGCATGTGGATTGGTTGGAAGCCCGCCAGCGGGCGCTGGTAGCTGTGCTTTTTCATGTCCCACCAGGAATCGATCTCATGGACCACGGGCGTGAACGCGAAGTTGTACTGTGGTGGGGGCGAGGAGGTCGCCCATTCGAGCGTGCGGCCGTCCCAGGGGTCGCCGGTCAGGTCGCGCAGCTGGTCGCGCTTGAGATAGCTCACGACCAACTGGATGAAGAAGGAGGCGATGCCCAGCGCGATCAGCGCGGCGCCAAAGGCGGCGATGATGAACCAGATCTGCAGCGAAGGATCTTCGAAGTGGCTCACGCGGCGCGTCACGCCCATCAGACCCAGGATATACAGCGGCGCGAACGCCACCCAGAAGCCCACCAGCCAGAACCAGAACGAGCATTTGCCCCAGAACTCATCGAGTCTGTAGCCAAAGGCCTTGGGGAACCAGTAGTTGATGCCGGCGAACACGGCGAACACCACGCCGCCGATGATCACGTTGTGGAAATGCGCGATCAGGAACAGGCTGTTGTGCAGCACGAAGTCGGCCGGGGGCACGGCCAGCAGCACGCCGGTCATGCCGCCGATGGCAAACGTCACCATGAAGCCCACGGCCCACAGCATTGGCACGGTGAAGCGGATGCGGCCCTTGTACATGGTGAACAGCCAGTTGAAGATCTTGGCGCCCGTCGGGATCGAGATGATCATCGTCGTGATGCCAAAGAAGGTATTCACGCTGGCCCCCGAGCCCATGGTGAAGAAATGGTGCAGCCACACGAGGTACGACAGGAGGGTGATACACACCGTGGCGTACACCATGGAGGTATAGCCAAACAGGCGCTTCTTGCTGAACGTGGCCACTATTTCGGAGTACACGCCGAAGCAAGGCAGGATCAGGATGTACACCTCGGGGTGGCCCCAGATCCAGATCAGGTTCACGTAGAGCATGGGGTTGCCGCCCAG